>CANFQC010000006.1 GCA_947449035.1 Actinomycetota bacterium | reverse complement strand
GGCCGGAGAGATCGGACATGTGCTTCCCTTCGATGAGCGATTCAGCGTTACCGACGGCGACGCTAGCGGAGTTTTCTTAGTGCGGCGACTGGTTTCTACGGACGCCAGCGACTGGGTCGATTGACCACCGTGGTCTCTTCGGGCACCAGTACGAGTCGAGGCTTGGGATCTTCGCTGCGGCCGGCGGCCGGCTTTGCACTTCCCCACAGGTACGGATCAGGCCAGGCCATCGGGTAGTCCTGATCAGCAGCCGCGTGCAGGGTCCAGTTGGGGTCGTACAGGTGCGGACGCCCGACTGCGCACAGGTCTGCTCGACCCGCAGCGATATTCGTGTTGACGTCGTCCCAGCTACTAATCGCACCCACCGCGATGGTCGGGATACCGACCAGGTTGCGGATGCGATCGGAGTACGGGGTCTGGTACGAGCGGCCGTAGGCCGGGCGAGCCTTGGGTGTGGTCTCGCCCGTGGACACATCGAGGATGTCAGCACCGTGATCGGCAAATGCCTGAGCGATGACGATTGATTCTTCCTCTGTGATGCCGTCAGATACCCAGTCGGTGGCAGATAGCCGCACGCTGATCGGTCGATCGGCAGGCCATGCCGCTCGCACCGCGGCAAAGACCTCGAGCGGGAAGCGAAGGCGGTTCTCCGTCGATCCGCCGTACTCGTCTGTCCGCTGGTTGCTTACAGGGGTAAGGAAGGAGGAGATTAAGAAGCCGTGCGCGAAGTGCAGTTCAAGGAGATCGAAACCGGCTTCCGCCGCCCGACGAGTTGACTCGGCGAATTCCGCGACGACATCGTCCATGTCACCGCGCGTCATCTCGCGTGGCACCTGATTGCCTTCGGCCCAGGCCAACGGCGAGGGTGAGATGAGTGGCCACGCACCTGTGTCGAGCGGGGCGTCCATACCCTCCCACGACGGTTTCACCGCACCCTTGCGACCGGCGTGGCCGAGCTGCAATCCGATCTTCGCGGGCGTGGTGTGCACGTAATCGACCACGCGAGCCCAGCCGGCCTGCTGGGCGTCGTTCCACATGCCGGGGCAGCCCGGAGTGATGCGACCGTCAGCGGACGTTGCCGCCATCTCAGTGAGGATCAAGCCGGCGCCACCGAGTGCGCGAGCGCCGTAGTGCACCAGGTGAATATCGCTCGGCACGCCATCGACGGCCGAGTACAGGCCGATCGGCGAGACAACGACGCGATTGGCGATGTCGACCTCGCGCAGTCGGAAGGGCAGGAACATTGGCGGACGGGGCCGGGTTCCTGCAGGAACCCGGCCGGCGGCGATCTCGCTCTTCACAAGCCAGGCATCGACCTCGGCTACGAACTTAGGGTCGCGGGCCTGCAGGTTTCCGTAGGTGACTCGACGACTGCGGGTCATCATGTTGAAGACGAACTGCGGAAGTTCTTGGCCGACGTACTGATCGATCTCCTCGAACCACTCCATGCTCGCTTGCGCCGAGCGCTGCGTGCTCTTGATGACCGGGCCACGCTCGGTGTCGTAGGCCTTCAGCGCATCGGCGATGGTGGGCTGCTCGATCACGCATGCAGCGAGGGCGAGGGCGTCCTCCATCGCTAGCTTCGTGCCGGAACCGATCGAATAGTGAGCAGTGTGTGCCGAATCACCGAGCAATGCCATGTTGTTATAGACGAGAGTCTTGTTGCGAATCGTGCGGAAGGCGATCCACTTGCTGTTGTTGGCGAGCAGTGATCCACCCTCAAGATCGTCCTTGAAGATCTCGGCAATGCGCTCGATGCTTTCGAGATCACTGACGCCCGGCGGCAGAGATGCCGAGTCGACCTTGTCAAAGCCAGCCTTGCGCCAGGTGTCCTCGTGCATCTCGACGATGAAGGTGCTGCCCTTCGCGTCCATCGGGTACGAGTGAATCTGCATGGCGCCCCAAGGGGTGTTACGCACGAAGAACTTGAAAGCGTCGTACACGGTGTCGGTGCCCAACCACATGAACTTGCACTCGCGTGGATCGATCGTGGTGCCGAAGTGATCGGAGTACTTGTCTCGGATCGGGGAGTTGATGCCATCACTCGCCAGAACGAGGTCGTATTCGGCCATGAGCGCCTCGACCGCAGGCGCCTCCGTGCGGAAGTGAATATCGACTCCATGTGCAATGGCCCTGCGCTGCAGCACGTTGAGCAGTTCCTTACGGCTCATCGCGGCGAACCCATTGCCGCCGATGGTCATCGACTGTCCATCGACCACGATGTCGATGTCGTCCCAGTACGCGAAGGACTTGCCCATGTCATCGAAGGCCGGTCGGTCGGAGGCCTTAATGCCGCTGAGGGTTTGGTCGCTGAAGACCACGCCGAATCCAAAGGTGTCGTCGGGCGCATTGCGCTCCCACACGGTGATCTCGGCTGCCGGGTTCAGCTGCTTGACCAGGCTGGAGAAGTAAAGACCGCCGGGGCCGCCGCCGATGACCGCGATGCGCATGTGCACTCCATCTCAGGCCGCCACCAATGTAGCGGGAAATTGACTATCGCCAATATTCCGTAATGCTACCCCCGAGCGCAAGGGGAACCGCTCGCCAATCCCGGCCACCGTGACTCGCCCCTGGCTAGACTGGCCGAATGCTGACAGCGCTGTGCTTTCTCCAGGTCAAGTCCGGACACATCAACGAGGTCGGCGAGGCCCTGACTCGGGTTCCCGGCGTCGCCACTGTCTACTCGGTCACCGGCAAGATCGATCTCGTCGTCATCATCACGGTCAAGGACCACGACGAGGTCGCCCGCATCGTGAACGACAAGATCGGCATCGTGCCGGGCATCGTCTCGACCGAAACACACATCGCGTTCAAGACCTACCTCAAGGAAGACATCGAGGCTGGGTTCTCGATTGGAACGGAAGGCGGCTTCTAGCCTGCTTCACACTCCCCCTGACACGACAAGGCCCGCTACCCCTACGGGGGCAGCGGGCCTTGTGCGTGAACTAGTACGCGCCGCTGAGCAGGGCGCCGGCGTTCGGCACGACCGGCTTGAGGCCCATCTCCTTGAGCAAGTAGTACGTGGTGGCAACGGCTGCCGAGATCACCGGCTTGCCAATGCGATCTTGGACCTTCTGGATCGCGGCGAGCGAGGGCATCTGCACGCAGGCCGACAAGATCACGACATCGGCCTCGCTGTGATCGAGACGATCGACGATGGCATCGAGGTTCATCGGATCCTGGGCACCGACCTCAAGGTTGTCGGGGATCTCGAGGGCGACGAAGTCGGTGACCTCGAAACCACCGTTCTCGATGTAGGCCACGACCTGCTGAGTAAGCGGCAGCATGTAGGGCGCGATGAGAGCAACCTTCTTGGCGCCCATGAGGTTCAGGGCATCCATGAGTGCGCCAGCGCTCGTCACGACACTGGCGTCGCAGCCTTCGGCTACGGCGATCTTGCCGAGGCGTTCCTGCGAGACACAGTGGTAGCCCGCACCGCGGGTCATGATCGCCACCAGGCAGGCGTAGCCCATGACATCGACCTGTGCATCGGAGAGCTCGACGGCGCAGCGGTCAGAGGCGTCGTCCATGGCCTCGAGCTCTTCCTTGGTCACCGACTTCATGCGCATGCGTGAGGAGTGGAAGGTGAAACGCTCGGGCTCGACGGCCTCGCGGGCGCGAAGCATGGCCGGGATCTCGGTTTCCATCGTGACATTCGAGCTCGGCACGATCAGGCCGACGCGGAAGTTGGTCTTGGTCATGTCAGACCGCCACGACCGGGTTGCTGAGAGTGCCGATGGCGTCGATCGTGCACGCCACGACGTCACCGGGCTGCAGGAAGGTCGGCGGGTTCATTGCCGCACCCACGCCCTGGGGTGAACCGGTGGCGATGACATCGCCCGGCTCGAGGGTAACGCCCGAGCTGATGTCGGCAATGAGGGTCGGGATCTTGAACAGCATGTGCTTGGAGTTGCCATTCTGTCGCTGATCGCCATTGACCGTGAGCGACAGCTGCAGGGTGTGCGGGTCAGTGATCTCGTCAGTGGTAACAATCATCGGGCCGAACGGGCAGTAGGAATCTTGTCCCTTGGAGAAGAACCACTGGCCTGATCGACGTTGATCGCGAGCACTGATGTCGTTGACGATGCTGTAGCCGAACACGTGCTTGAGCGCATCACCCTCGGTGACGTTGCGTGCAGCCGCGCCGATGACCACGGCGAGCTCGCACTCCCAGTCGAGCTGCTGGGTCATGGCGCCGTTGTGCTGAATGGGCTCATTGGGGCCGACGACTGCAGTGCCCGGCTTGCTGAACAGCACCGGACGAGTCGGGAGCTCCTTGTCGGTATCGAGCGTGCGGCTCGACTCTTCGACGTGCTCGACGTAGTTGAGACCAACACCGACCACCTTGCCGGGGCGCAGCGGCGCGTGCAGGCGTGCATCGGCGAGCGGCGAAGTCGTGCCTGCTGCCCATGCTCCCGCTGACGCAGCAGCGCGCACCTTGGCATGCAGCTCCTCACCTGCGGCGATGTAGTCGATCAGCTTCACGGGAACGTCGACGGTGCCGGCAAGAGCGGCACGAAGGTCGACGACGGTGTCGCCGTTGACGACGAGACCGATTCGAGGATCAGCCTGTGCCGCGGTGCTGTAAGTGACGAAACGCATGCGATTTCTCCTGATGTTGGTTGGTGAAGTTAGAGCTCGGTGGAGTCCGCGTCGAGTTCGACGGGAGGGAGTTCGTTGAAGACGATCTTTGGCTGCGAGGCGCGATTCACGTGCAGCTGGAACACGTCGAAGCGGTTGTAGTGCCCGATGATGTCGTGCATCTGCTTGGGCTGGATGCACTTATTGAGATCGATATCGGCGTAGACGATGCCCTCATCATCAATGAGTGGCTCACTGATGAGACGACCATCGGGACCGAAGATGCCGCTAAATGCCGAATGCTTGCGCTCGAGCATGGCGCGTGATTCGTCGTCATGAGCAACGGCGTCAACAATCTCGGGTGTGATCGCCGAGCACGCGACGACAGTGAAGACCTTGCCCTCGAACGAATGGGCTGCCGCGCGGACCTTGATCGCTTCGACCATGTCGTAGTCGGCCGGAGCTGTAGGAAGTGAAATGTAGTTGGCCGTATGGATGTTCTCGCCTTGGGCCAGCAGGGCGAAGCGAGCAAGCGTGTTGGTGTTCTCACCGCAGGCCAGGCCGCCAAGGCGGCCGATCGACGTGTCGTAGACACGCAGCGAACTGCCGTCGCCGCCGGCCCAGGTGAGCTTCTCGGCCCAGGTCGGCACCAACTTTCGATGCACACCGATGACCTCGCCCGAATCATCGATGAAGAGCAGGGAGTTATAGAGGGTGCCCATCGAGTACGGATCGCGTTCGTTGATGCCGATCACGACGTGCGCACCGGCGTCCCGCGCAGCGATGCGCAGGGCGTCAACCTCAGGACCGGGAACATTGATGGCGGCACGGAACAGCTTCTCGAACCAGGCGCTGCCCTTGACCGGGGTCATGGTCCAGTTCCAATACGGGTAGCCCGGCACGAAGACCTCGGGGAACACGACGAGTTTGGCACCGCCGGCGGCAGCCTCGGCAATGAGCCGGCAAGCCTTCTCGATCGTGGCGTCGGTATCCAGGAAGACCGGCGCAGCCTGCACGGCCGCGGCACGGAACTGGGGATAGGTGATCACCGGACTCGCCTTCAGTTGATTCCCATTCGGGAGGATTCGATAAAGGGTAGCATTTGATCAAAGATCACGGTAGCCTTTTCGTGGGCTTCCCCCACGGAATACCCGCCAGAGACACATATATAGGGGTGAGACATATGGCGAAGATCGAGGACATTGCCGGGCGCGCACGAGTTCACGACACCGCTGAGCTCGAGGACTTCTACGCGCGACTTGATGCCGTGGGCTCTGGTGCCCTGTGGAACGTCGCCAATGAGATCGAGCCCTGGTATCCCCAGCCCAAGAGCATCCCGATGTTCTGGAGCTACGAGCAGATGCGCCCCTTCGTCGTCGAATCGGCGCGTCTTGTACAGGGCAAGGATGCCGGTCGCCGAGTGGTCTACCTGGTCAACGATGGTCGGCGCGACATCGCTGCCGCCGTCGGCCTGCTCTACACCGGTATCCAGATCATGAACCCCGGTGAGTCCATGACCGCTCATCGCCATGCCGCCAGCGCGCTGCGCTTCGTGATCGAGGGCTCAGGCGCTTGGACCATCGTTGATGGCGATCGCCTCAAGGTTGGCCCCAATGACTTCGCCATCACGCCTGGTGGAACCTGGCATGAGCACGGCAATGAGGCCGCTGACAACTTCGTCATCTGGCAAGACGGACTCGACATTCCGCTCGTCAATGCACTCGACGCCAACTTCTACGAAGTGCATCCCGATCTGTACCAGGTACCAGGCAAGGTGAATAACACCTCGATCCTTACCCACGGCAGTGGCACCCTCAAGCCAGCCAACCGCAACTGGGGCAAGCCGTACTCCCCTCTGCTCGGCTACCCATGGGCCCAGACCCGCGATGCCCTCGTGAACTTCGGCAAGGTCTCTGATGGCACCGAGTACGACGGCGTGATCATGGAATACGTCAATCCGCACACCGGTGGCTCGGTCATGCCGACCATGGGTGCTCACATGCAGATGCTCAAGCCCGGCTTCGCCTCGAAGGCCCATCGCCACACCGGCTCAGTGGTGTACCACGTGGCCGAGGGCAAGGGTCATTCGATCATCGACGGCAAGCGCTATGACTGGAAGGAGCACGACATTTTCGTCGTGCCGTCATGGTCGTGGCATGAGCATCACAATGACGACGCCTCCAACCCTGCGTTCCTGTTCTCGTTCAATGACTTCCCGATGATCAACTCGCTCGCTTTGTTCGCCGAGACCGTGTATGAAGACAACGGCGGACATCAGGAACTCGCCTGACGATGACGAATTCACGCCTGACCATCGCAACGATCCCCGGTGACGGAATCGGCAACGAGGTTCTCCCAGCTGCCACGCGGGTCATCGACCACGCCGCAGCGCAGTCAGGTGTAAGCGTCGACTGGAATTGGCTCGACTGGGGCTGCGACTACCTCGTCGCCAATGGCTCGATGATGCCGAGTGACGGCATCGATCAACTCAGCCAGAGCGATGCGGTCTTTCTCGGTGCAGTTGGCCGCCCCGACGTCGCCGATCACGAGTCACTGTGGGGCCTGCTGATCCCCATCCGCCGCGCGTTCGACCAGTACGTGAACCTGCGCCCGGTGCGCCAGTTCGATGGCGTGCCCGTCCGCGTCGTGATCCCCGCCGACGCACGCATCGACATGGTTATCGTTCGCGAGAACACCGAGGGCGAGTACTCCGAGCTCGGCGGTCGCTTTGGTCGTGGCACGGAGCGTGAGTTCGCGATCCAGGAGAACGTCTTCACGCGCACGGGAATTGAGCGCGTGGCCGGCTATGCCTTCGAGCAGGCGGTAGCACGACGATCGAAGTTGACCTCGGCGACCAAGTCGAACGGAATCATTCACACGATGCCCTTTTGGGACGAAGTCGTCGACGACGTCGCCACTCGCTACCCAGGCGTCGCAACCCGCAAGGTGCTCATCGATGCGCTGGCGGCAGAACTCGTGCAACGCCCGCATGAGTTCGATGTCATCGTCGCTTCGAATCTCTTCGGCGACATCTTGAGTGATCTCGCCGCTGCCACAGTCGGCAGCCTGGGTATCGCAGCATCCGCGAACCTCGACCCCGAGCGCCGCTACCCCTCGATGTTCGAGCCGGTGCACGGCTCCGCCCCCGACATCATGGGCAAGGGCATCGCGAACCCGATCGCGGCCATCTGGTCCGGGGCAATGATGCTCGAGCACCTCGGCCACACCGAAATCAGTGACCGCATCATGGTGGCCATCGCGGCCACCCTCGCCTCCCCCGCGACTCGAACTGCGGATCTCGGCGGCACATCCGATACTGAGGGCGTCACAACTGCCGTCATCCACGCACTAAACGCTTCCTGACACACCTGCATTACTGATACTCCGCACCATCATCGAGGAAAGAGCAACAATGGCTGAACGCTCATTTGCCACCGAGGTTAAGGCCCTGCGCATTGGCGAGGGCCAGGAGTTCCACGGCGAGGGCATCCTCGCCGTCACCAAGGGCCTGCTGCAGTCAGGTGTGTCCTATGTGGGTGGCTACCAGGGCGCTCCCATCTCGCATCTGATGGATGTTCTCGGCGATGCGCAGGAGATCCTCGACGAGCTCGATATCTACTTCGAGAACAGTGCGTCCGAGGCGACTGCTGGCGCCATGCTCGGCGCCTCGGTGCACTACCCGCTTCGTGGCGCCATCACGTTCAAGTCAACGGTCGGCTTCAACGTGGCCTCAGACGCTCTCGCGAACCTGTCCTCGGGTGGCGTGCGTGGTGGTGCGCTCGTCATCATCGGTGAGGACTACGGAGAGGGCTCCAGCATCATGCAGGAGCGCACCCACGCCTTCGCGATGAAGTCGCAGATGTGGCTGCTGGATCCGAGGCCGAACCTGACCGCCATCGTCGACATGGTCGAGAAGGGCTTCGAACTCTCCGAGGCAAGCAATACCCCTGTGATCCTCGAATTGCGCCTGCGCTCGTGCCATCTGCACGGGTCGTTCATCGCCAAGGACAACAAGCGTCCGAAGATGACCATCAAGGAAGCCGTCGAGAACCCCGAGCGCGATCTCAGCCGCATCGTGCTGCCCCCGATGAATTTCGCACATGAGCAAGAGAAGCTCACCAAGAGGTGGCCCGCTGCCGTCGAATTCATCAAGGAGAACAAGCTCAACGAGTATCTGCCGGGTGAAGGCCAGGACATCGGCATCATCTTGCAAGGTGGCCTGTTCAATAACGTCAACCGAGCACTCGAGCTTCTCGGTCTCTCGGATATCTACGGCGAGAGCAAGATTCCCCTGTACATCATGAACGTCACCTACCCCGTCATCGACGACGAGGTTGTCGAGTTCTGCAAGGGCAAGCGTGCGGTGCTCCTCGTCGAAGAGGGTCAGCCCGACTACATCGAGCAGAACATCCAGGCCGTGCTTCGCCGAAACGACGCCACCGTGAAGCTGCATGGCAAGGACGTTCTCCCGGTCGCAGGCGAGTACACCCCCGCAGCAGTCACCAAGGGCGTGCTGGCATTCATGCAGAAGTACGCCCCTGAATCCCTCGAAGGTGTCGAACTTCCGGTACTGGCACTGCCTGCCGACGATCCGCGTTACCCCCTTGCTCCGCGCATCGCTACTGACCTCGTTCAAGGTCGTCCTCCGGGCTTTTGCACAGGCTGCCCCGAGCGTCCGATCTTCGCCGCACTCACTCTCGCCCAGCGTGAGGTTGGGGAGCACTACGTGAGCGCCGACATCGGCTGTCACCTGTTCAGCATCAATGCGCCTTTCAATATCGGCGCCACCACCATGGGCTACGGCCTGGGCTCGGCTGCCGCTTCAGCACTCAATGGATCGGGTGCGATGAAGCGTCCGATCGCCGTGATGGGCGACGGCGGCTTCTGGCATAACGGCCTGACCTCAGGCGTGGGCAACGCCGTCTTCAACGAGAACGACCAACTGCTGGTGATCGTCGACAACGCCTACAGCGCCGCCACAGGTGGCCAAGACGTGCTGTCCTCTGCAGCAGACAATCCGATTCGCTCCACCAAGCACCCGATCGA
This sequence comes from Actinomycetota bacterium, assembly GCA_947449035.1. Taxonomy (GTDB): domain Bacteria; phylum Actinomycetota; class Actinomycetes; order S36-B12; family S36-B12; genus CAIKZY01. The sequence continues at coordinate 75,363 of CANFQC010000006.1, read as the reverse complement.
GGCTGCGGTAAGAGGTATCGGCGTGAAGTGGGCGCGTACCGCCACGAACACCTACAAGGTCGACGAGATGCGTGATCTCTTCAAGGAGGCACTTACCAGCGACGACGCCGGCCCCAAGGTGATCATCGCCCAGAGCGAGTGCACCCTGAACCGCATGCGTCGCGAGAAGCCGGCAATGGCGAAGGCGGCCAAGGAAGGCAAGCGCGTCGTGCGCGAGCGCTTCGGTGTCGACCCCGAGACCTGCACCGGCGATCACTCGTGCATCCGCATCTCAGGCTGCCCGTCGCTCACGATCGCCGATAACCCTGACCCGATGCGCACCGATCCGATTGCCCAGGTGATCAGCTCGTGCGTGGGCTGCGGCCTGTGTGGCGAGAATGCGCATGCAGCGGCACTGTGCCCGTCGTTCTACCAGACGCAGATCATCACCAACCCGAGCCGCTGGGACCGCACCAAGCTCGCCGTCCGACGCTGGTACATCGGAATGCTGCAGCGTGGGATTGAGCGCCGACTGACCGGCATCGAGCCGGCTGCGTCCTGAACCACGATCGACGAGGAATGAACTGACATGACGATGATGACCCAGGCGAACCCCGCCACTGCTGGACGCACTCGACCCATCAACATGGCAATCCTCGCCATGGGCGGTGAAGGCGGCGGCGTGCTCTCCGATTGGATCGTGGCACTCTCCGAGCACAATGGCTGGTTCGCCCAGAGCACTTCAGTGCCTGGCGTCGCCCAGCGCACCGGCGCCACCGTCTACTACGTCGAGCTCTTTCCCCGCGAGGATTCCCCGAATCCGCGCTACCCCGTACTGAGCACCATGCCCACACCTGGCGAGGTCGACGTCGTGGTGGCTTCTGAACTGATGGAGGCCGGTCGCGCAATTCAGCGTGGCTTCTGCACCCCTGATCGAAGCGTGCTCATTGCCTCCACGAGTCGTACCTACGCGATGCCTGAGCGCACCGCCATGGGTGACGGTCGCATTGACTCCCAGGAGATCATCGACGCTGCATTGGGTGCCTCGAAGTCATTCTGGCGCGGAGACTTCGCACGTATCGCCGACGAGACCGGCTCTGTCATCAGCGCTGTGCTGTTTGGCGCCATCGCGGCATCAGGCACCTTGCCGTTCACTCGCGAGCAGTTCGAAGAGGCCATCCGCTCAGGTGGCAAGGGTGTCGAGTCGAGTTTGCGAGCTTTCTCGGAGGGCTTCCGTGTCGCGGCAGCCTCGCAGCGACCGGTAGTCGAGCTCTCGCTGGGTTCACGCCCGGCCGAGGTCGAGGAGGCCATCGCTGCCGAACTCGCACACACCGCCGAGGTCGATCTCGCCATCGTCAATCCTGCTGCCCTCGTCGGCAGCAAGATCGCATCGCAGGCAGAGCGCATCAGCGCCTTCCCTGCGGCCTCGCGACACATGCTTGTCAACGGCATCAAGCGCACTGCTGAGTACCAGGACGTCAGGTACGCAGACGAGTACTTGGACAGAGTTGCCTCGATCACCGCTTTCGAGATCGACCCCGACGGCGATGCACGCCTGACCACCGAGACTGCGCGCTTCACGGCATTGTGGATGACTTACGAGGACACGATCCGAGTGGCCTTCCATAAGACCCGCGCTCGCCGTTTTGACCGCGTCGGCAAGGAAGCTCGAGTCAATGACGAGCAGATGATGCAGGTGCGCGAGTATCTGCATCCGCAGGTCGAGGAGATCACTGACACGCTGCCCACCGGACTTGGCCGCTGGGTGCTCAACTCCAAGGCAGCCAACAAGGTCATCCATCGGGTTACGCATAAGGGCATCAAGCTCCAGACCACATCGGTCTGGGGGTACACGATGCTGTACACGATGGCCCGCTGCCGCCCGATCCGTCGTCGCTCGCTGCGCTTCGGCCTCGAGCAGGCTCGTATTGATACCTGGCTCACCACGGTGCGGGAATACGCCGCCACGAACTATGCACTCGCCTGCGAGATCGTGGAGTGCCAGCAGCTCGTCAAGGGCTACGGCGAAACACACGCCCGTGGCATGCACAGTTTCAACGAAATCATGCGGGTACTCCCCGCTGTGTCCAACCGCAGCGATGCAGCGCAGCAAGTAGCGCTGCTTCGTCAGGCGGCGCTCGCCGATGAGCACGGTAAGCAGCTTGCCGCCATGATCACCGGACTCACCGGCTGACCTCAAGGCAAAGAAGAAGGGCGCGACCACCAGGTCGCGCCCTTCTTCGTGCTCGGGGATTATTCGTTGGTGGGCGGGTTACCCGGCAACGGGCGAACCGTGCGGAAGGGCCAGACGAATTCGCGACCACCGGTAAGGCCGGTAGCTCGGAAGATGAGCATCAGCACCAGGATGAGGCCGAGGATGATCGGGCGCGTTCCTTGCGGAATCGACAGACTCACGCTGCCGATATCGATACCCGACTGAAGATTTGTCAGGAAGACGTCAATGGCGCTGAAGACGAGCGTGCCGACCACCGCGCCACTGAGGGAGAGCGTTCCACCGAGAACGAGCATCGCCAAGGTGAGGAAGGTTAGGTCGATGTAGAGCTGGCTCGACTGCACCACGCGGTTGGTGAGTGCAAAGAGCCCACCCGCGACGCCGGCGACAGCGCCGGACACTGCGAACACGATGACGCGCTGGGTCACGATGTTGATACCCGAGGCTGCGGCCGCAATGCCATCCTCGCGCGCTGCCCGCAGTAGTCGGCTCGGGCGGGTGCGCTGGAAAAGCCAGGCGAAGATGATCGCACTGAGAGCGAAGACGAGGGCTAACTTGTAATCGAGAACCTCAGGAATACCCACCATCGACTGTCCAGAGCGCGGACCGATGCTGGACCAATAAGTGAGAACGAGGTTCACCACGCCCAGCAAGGCGAAGGTAGCGATACCCGCCTGAAGGCCATTGAGGCGCATCAGCACTGGCGCCACGATCAGTGCCAAGAGCCCGCCGATTACCGCACCGATGAACACCGCGAGGATCCAGGGCGCCTGCGCGTGCATGAGGAATGGGAAGAGATCCGGGAGCAGATTTTCCTTGAGCACGGGATCGATCGTGAGCAAGCCGACTGTCCAGGCACCCATCGCCACGAATGCCACGTGACCAAAGCTGAGCACGCCCGAGGTGCCGATGAAGATCTGCAGGGCCACGACGATGACGAGACTGACGAGTGCGTACTGCACCTGCACCTGCAGGCTCTTGCCGAAGGATGCGGTGATGAAGGTCGCCGCGGTGACGATGAGGAGCAGGCTGACCAGCGACCACAGTGGGCCGAGGCGCCAGCGCAGTGAGGACTTGTCGACAGCAGATGAGGTGCTCATGTGCGGACCACCCCCCGACCCTTGATCAGCAAGCCTGAGGGCTTGAAGAGAAGTACGGCGATGACCAGCACGAACACGAAGGCATCCTTGAAGTTAGTCATTTCCTGCGGCAGCCACGACGCCAGCATCGAGGTCGCGAAACCGACGAGGAATCCACCGGCGAGTGAGCCCGAGATCTTGTCGATGCCGCCAATAACCGCGCCGACGAGAGCCAGGATCGTGATGCGCACGCCGAAGCTCGGGCCGACGGCCCCGCTTTGCACCGTGAGCACGAAGGCAACTGCGGCGGCGAGGATGCCTGACAAGGCGAAGCTGAGGCCGATCACCCGACCGGCGGGAATGCCGACCAAACGCGCTGTCTTGAAGTCAGCCGCTGCCGCCTTGAGCTGCAGGCCCAGGCTGGTCTTGGTCAGGAACAGTTGCAGGGCAATCAACAGGACCGCGGCCAGCACGATCGTGGTGACCGAGAGCATCTGCACGCGAATGCCACCGATATCGACGGACTGGGCGAGGCCACTCGCTATAGGTGCCGTGCGCACGTTGTTGCCGAAGATCAGTTCGTAGACGCGCTGCAGCAAGAAGCTCAGGCCAAATGAGGCAATGAGCAGCGTAGCGGGGCCGTGATTGCGCATGCGCGAGAAGACCGCAAGCTCCATCAGCAGCGAGATGAGCACCGCAACGATGATCGAGATGGGAATGGAGATGTACCAGCCAAGATCCCAGGTGAGGATCAACGAATAAGCAGCGGCCGTGATGATCTCGCCGGTAGCGAAGTTGGCCAGGCGAATGACTCCGAACACGAGGCCGATGGCGAGTGCCGCCAGGCCGAGAACGGCGCCGGCCGAGATCGCATCGACGAGTGACTGAATGAGCTGGTTCATCCGAAGTACGCCTCCGTCAGAACCTCGACGTTATCGGCATCCTCGGGCTTCAGGCTCAAGGTGATGACTCCATCGTGCAGCACGTAGGTGCGATCGGAGAAGGCAATGGTGAACTCTGCGCGCTGCTCGACGATGAGCACTGCCTTACCTGCCTTGCGCACGACATCAAGTGCTTCGAACACAGTGTCGACAGCTGTCGGCGACAAGCCAAGGCTCGGCTCGTCGAGCATCAAGATGTCGGGATCACTCATCAATGCTCGGCCAATGGCCAGCTGCTGCTGCTGACCGCCGGAGAGTAAGCCGGCATGGCGATGTCCGAAGTCGCGCAGGATCGGGAAGAGATCAAGCACGTGCTCGAGAGCCGACTTGTAGGTGGACTTGTCACGACGAGCTACAGCCCCCAGGCGCAGGTTGTCCATGACCGAAAGCTCGGTGAATACGTGACGGCCCTCGGGCACGAGTGCAAGACCGGTGCGCACTACCTTTTCCGGCGCAAGACCCGAGATGTCGTGTCCGTGCACGGTGACGACACCGGTGCGAGGGGTCGCTCCCATGATCGCGAGAAGGGTTGAAGACTTACCGGCGCCGTTGGGGCCAATCAAGCCGATGGCTTCGCCCGCGTTGACCTCGAAACTGATGCCACGCACGGCAGGAACTCCGTTGTACGCGACTTCTAGGTTCTCGACGTGCAGGCCCTGCCGGGTGTCAGCGGTGGACACTGCCGCTCCTTCCGAGATAAGCCTCGACGAGTGCCTCGCTGCCGCGTACCTCAGCCGGGGTGCCTTCCAGGAGGGTCTTCCCCTCGACGAGAACGTGGATGCGATCGCACACATCGAGAATGAGCTTGACGTTGTGGTCAATGAGCAGGACACCAAGGCCCCGCTCGCGCAGGCTGCGGATGTTGGCCGCGAACTCGCCGATCTCACCCTCATTCAAGCCAGCAGCCGGTTCATCGAGAAGGACGTAGGAGGGATCAGTGGCGAGTGCTCGGGCCACACCTACGCGGCGCTCGAACCCGTGCGGAAGTGAGCCGCACGGCTGATCGGCACGGGATTCGAGTCCGAAGTCGGCGATGAGTTCATCGGCACGCGCGAGTGCGAGCTTGCGCGACTTTCCGACGCCCATGGCGGTAACAACGATGTTCTCGCGCACGGTGAGCCCGTTGAACAGGTGACCATGTTGGAAGGTGCGGGCAAGAGCTCCGCGGGAGCGCACATAGGGCTTGGTACGCGTGATGTCGCGACCATCGAGATCGACAGTGCCACTATCGGGCAGGTCGTATCCACTGATGATGTTGACAAGGGTGGACTTTCCGGCGCCGTTTGGGCCGATGAGACCGAGCACCTGGCCGGGAGCAAACGAGAGGCTGACGTCGGTGAGTGCCTTAACGCCGGCGAACGCACGGGAAACCCCGGCCACGCGGAGTGCGCGTGACCGGGGTGCCGTGGTGTCAATCATTACGGGAAGACGACCTTCGACGGAGTAATAGCCTCAATGAACTTGAGCTTGCCGTCGACGACCTCGAGGACCACCATCGGACGACCGACGTTGATGTGCAGATCCGGCGAGAAGCTGGTCGGGCCCGACAGGGTCGGGACATCCTTGAAGCTCTCCAGGGCTGCGGTCATCTTGTCGCCATCCCAGCTACCGGCAACCTTGTAGGCCTCGAGAATGGCCTGAAGGGTGGTCGGGCCGGTGGTGAAGCCACCGACGTCGGGAAGGTTGCCGTACTTGGCCTTGTATGCCTCGGCGTAGGCGTTGACGTCTGCGCTGGGGTCATCGCCATTCTTGGCGTTGTAGGTCACGACGTAGTAGTCGGTCAGGTTCGGAATTGCGCCGACCCAGAAGTCACCGTCCATGCCGAAGCCGGAGATGATCGGGGTTGCGAGACCGCCATCGCGGATCTCCTTGGCAACCTGGCCGCCACCGGGGTTGTAACCGCAGTTGACGATCACGTCAGGCTTGGTGCCTGCAGCGATCTTCGAGACGGATTCCTTGACGGAGTCGCCCTGCTTGTACTCGTAGGTGTTGATGACCTTGCCACCGAGCTCAGTGAAGCGCTTGTCGAACACTGCGCACTGGTTCTGGGTGTACTTGATCGAGGTGTCCTTGAGCAGAACGGCTGACTTCCAGCCCTTCTTGTTCGCGAACTCGGCCATGACCGAGGCTTCGCCGGGAACGCCATCACCCATCGAGAAGCCGAGCTTCAGGCCACCCTTGGGGCCGTAGATCGGGTCACCGATGCAAGGAGCGATGTTGAGAACGTTCTTCGCCTCGGCGACGAGTGCTGCCGGCGAGGAAACGTCGTAATCGCAGGTGACGATGAGGACGTTGGCGCCGTCATCGAGAACCTTCTGAGCGTCCGGTGCGTACGACTCGAACTTGGTCTCGGTGTCGATGAAGTTGACCTTGATCGGCTGGCCGTTGACGCCGCCTGCGGCGTTGACCTTGTCGACCTCCATGAGGAGGGCGTTACGGGCCGGCGTATCGATCGGGCCCATGAAGCCGGAACCGGCCTGGACGATGCCGAGGACCAGCGGATCACCGGTGGCAGCGGGGGCTGCCTCAGATGCTGCGGCGGAAGCGGCAGGAGCCGATGCTGCACTTGAGCTGCTGGTGGATGACGAGCTACATCCGGACAGGATGAGCGCGCCAGCGCCCACCGTTGCTGCCACGGTCATGAGACGAAGTCTCATGCGACCTCCCTTGACGAGACAGGGCCGAGGTGACCCTGAAGTTCTTCCGCCGCGAATGCTGCGGACCTGGATCTTGACATTTGATCAACGGCTCCACAAGGGGAATCACCCAATTGTTACCTATTGTTGACATGACGGACGCAAAAAACCCGACATGCCCACCTGGTGGGGTTCGCCTCAGACTGTGGGAATCTCAGCCGGGATCCCGGCCGCGATGTCGAACCGGGCAACGACCTCGGCCACCTTGGGCAAGGAGATCTCTCGATCAGCCTCGCCGGTCTCGCTGATCAGGTGCTGGGCCGAGAGCCTGACCGAGCTGGTGAGGTGATTGGTCATCCACCTCACAGCCTCGAGTCCGTCGTGGCGCATCAGCGCCGACAGGATCTGAGTGTGCTCATGGTCGCGGGTGCCCTGGGTCTCGATATGTCGCATGGCACCGATGCGGTAGCGCTCTGAGTTTCGCCACGCCGGCAGGATCGAGCGAATCAGCCAGGTGCGCTGGGACGCCTCATAGATGGCGAAGTGGAAGCGCTCGTGGGCGTCACGGGCGGCGACTCGGTCACCGGCCTCTTGGGCTGCCTCACGATCAGCAAGCGCAGCAGCGGCCTGGGCGCCGTCGTCAGCAGTGAAGTTCTGCGCGGCCTCCCAGACGGCGATGTTCTCCAGGTGAAGGCGAGCGAAATAGGTGTCTTCGAGATCGGCAAGGGAGAGTTCACGAACTCGGGCACCGCGACGAGGTTCGATCTCGACCAGGTCAAGCGCTGCGAGGCGGCGAATGGCCTCGCGGACGGGCATCATGCTCATGCCCAATTGCTCGGAGAGCTCCTTCAGGCGCAGTGGTGCTCCCGGCGGAATGCGTTGATCAACGATGGCATCGAAGAGCGACCGGGCGGCAACATCAGACGCGCTCTCGATCTGCGCCTTCGTCAGCATGACACCCCCTTCTGTAGACCATGTGGTGCGTTTATCAAATATCGCACATTGATGTAGGGCATGTCACCCCTTCTGCCACGTGACGTTCGCGAGGGTCGTGACGAGATCTCGGATCAGGCCTGCGTGGTCTCAGTGCGAACCTCGATGAGCCGACCATCGAGCAACGCCTCACGAATATCGTCGGGCCACGGGGCAGAGCCCTCGGAGGTACTTGACGCATGCACGACCACGAGGGTGCCGCTCACCGCCACCACACCTGCTTCGGTGCGAACCTCGAAGTCATACGTGCATGAGCTCGTGCCCACCTTTGCCACGGTGACCTGCACGGCAATCTCCTGGCCGAAGTACAGGCGATCCTTGTAATCGATGTCGATGTGCACGCGCGGAATGCGGGCGATCTCCTCGACAGGCATGCCTACTGAGCGCAGGAGCGCATGCTCAGCCTCTTCTAGCCACCGAAAGGCGGCAGCAAAGTGGTTGTGTCCCGCTGCATCGGTCTCATTCCAGGCCACCAAGCGGTGGACGATGACCGATGAACCCCTGGACTCACTCACAAACTTCCCCTGACGATGCCGGATACCGACTTCCATCATGCCGCACCGCCGAGGAGTCACTGCAGGCAGGCCAGGAGCAAAACCCCAGGAATGCCAATGGCCCGACACCACACGGTGTCGGGCCATTAACGAGGTAGATCTAGAGAATCTCGACCGTGCCTGCAGCGCCGTCGACGCGCACCATCGTGCCGGTGCCGATCATCTCCGTTGCCTTCGGCAAGCCGGCGACGCACGGGATTCCGAGTTCGCGAGCGACGATCATCGCGTGCGAGCCCATCGAACCGGTGTCGACGATGACAGCCGAGGCCACCATGAACAGCGGGGTCCACGACGGATCAGTCTGCGGTGCGACCAGGATCTCGCCGGGCTGGAACTCGCTGATCGCATCGGTGCCGGTGATGACTCGGGCCACGCCCTCGACAATGCCGGTCGAGGCTGCGGCACCGGTGAGGATGGTGCCCTTGGCTGCCTTTTCGGCCTTGTTGGCGCCCTTGCGGGGAACCTCGGAGATTGGCGGGATCGGCTTGGAGCCATCAAGGAAGGTCGGAACCTCGAGCTCCTTGAGTGCATTCCACTCTTTCTCGCGCTGGGCGAGAACCGGACGCAAGGTGGTCTCCTCCAGAGCGAGGGAGTCGAGCTCCTCATCGAGAGCAATGAAGATCTGGCGCGAATGATCGAGAACGCCCTTGGCAGCAAGACGCTCACCTAGCTCGATGAGGGCCATGCGTGCCTCGTTCATGATCTTGATACATGAGCTCTTGCCACTCTCACGCCAGCCGGCGAAGCGACGGGCCGAGCCGACGGCGCCACGGAAGGCAGCCTCGGTTGCCGGGTCCATGCCTGCAGTCGCTTCCATCATCGCCTTGTCGGTGGCCGCCGCGTGCGCGGCCTGCTTTGACGAGGGCGAATCGGCATCATCAAGCTGGCGCATGCGATCGATGAGACCCAGGGCCAGTGACGGCTTGGACTCCCATGACTCGGTGCCAAGATCCCATTCACTCGGGCCGCGGTAGCCGAACTCTGCAATGAAGGCAGCGAAGTCGCTCCAGAAGCCACCACGCGCGGTCGGCAGCTGCGCGACAACCTTGTCGACGCCACTGTCGAACAGCGCGGTCATCTTCGGGTCGTTCTTGACCGTGCGCGACAGCGACCACAGCGAGTAGGTCGGCGCTGCGGACTCGACATCACCGGCGTAGCCGAGGATCGTGACAAGCAGATGCGCCTTGTCACCGAGGATCTGGCCGGCGACGGCCGGGCCGAGCGCCGCGTTGGAAGAGCCGATCTGCTCCGAGCGCCAGGCAAGACGCTCGTACGGCATGACCGAGCGAGCGCGTGCAACGAGCGCACGGTTGCTCATGCCACGAAGGTTCGGACGATTGCGACGCAGGTCGTCAGCAATTGCCTCGTCTTCATCGGCGCCCTCGAACTTGGAGGTGGTGAGTGCCCAACCGGCACGTGCCGGGGCCAGTGCAGTCAGAGCAGGGTTCTCGTCAGCAGGCGACGTCGCGTGAGCGGGAGCGCCGGGTGAGTTGAAGAAGATCGCGTCGATGGTCTCCCAGCCCATGCCCTTGCGGATGCCGAGCACGCGCACCGAGCTCTGGTTGACGTAGAGGTAGCCGTAGAAGAAGCCAGCGACAGCCGACTCATCGGTGAGCTCATCGGAGGTGAAGCAGACGTCCTCGACGTAGCCCGAGGCCCAGCCCGGCAGCACATTCGGGATCCAGCACATCGATGCACCCAGCGGGGTGATCGGTTCGGACATCACGTCGGCCGCGTTCAGGCGAGTGAAGACGGGGAAGCGAGCGCTGGGCTCGGTATCGGTAAGCCATGCCTTGGTCATGCGGGTATCCATCTGTCGCAGGGAACGCCCCGGTGGGGGCCACGTCATTCTGCCAGTCAGATACCTGGAAGTCCCTGCAAAATCCTCACAAAGAGGTCACAGTCGCGCGGGACTCCCCTAGCGAGGCTCGTGAACAGGCTCACCGTTCATCAGGCGACGCACAGACTCATGGGCGTGCTGGACTGCGATCTCGTTGCGGCCGATGATCATGTGCTTGTCGGCAAGAGTGGCAAGGCCGTCCTGCACCAGTTGCTGGGCGGCGTAGTCCTCGTCGCGGAATGCGGCAAAGAACCAGTCAGCCGTCTTCTCGGCCTCTTCGAGTTCAGCCGCGGTTTCTGGCGCACGTCGCATCAATGTGGTCTGCCATGTCATCGATTCACCCCACGAGTCGCCAGGCAAGATGATCGAGACGACAGTGCGCTCGCGCATTCCACCGGCGATAGACATGCCGGGGAACAGCCAGTAGATGAGACCAAGTGCTGCAGCCGGCTCCCACTCATCGCGCGCAGTCTCAGCCATGGCATCCATTGACTTGAGTGCGAACACATTTCGGCAGTGCGGGCCAACGGCATCAAATGTTGCGCGATTCGTGTGGTTGGTCAGTGCCACCGTGTCGGGATGCAGAGTCGAGAAGTGGTAGCTCTCTAGATAACCGTCGAGGGTGACCTTCCAGTTCGGGCCAGCGAGCTCCTTGGTCGTGAAGTGCACGCACTTATCGAGTTCGAGACGTTCAAGATGTGGCAGGGCATCGCCGAGCCAAGCATCGACGTCGATCTCTCGCCCGGCGGTCAGACAGACAAAGATGATGCCGGCGCGTTCCTCGCAGGCCAGGCGCACCAAGCTGTATTCATCGCGATCGACATCGCCGAAGGTGTCTTCAGCCGGAACACCGGTAAGTTTTCCGTCAGTGTCGTAGGTCCATGCGTGATAGCCGCAGGTGAACCGGCGCGCGTTGCCACAGCCCTCAGGCACGAGCTTCATCGCACGATGACGGCAGACGTTGAGCATCGCATTCATACGGCCGTCCTTGCCGCGCGAAAGGATGATCTCGCGGCCGACAACGCGCATGGCCTTGAAGTCGCCCGGATTAGGCAGCGCGACTGACATCGCCACGGGCAGCGGGATCTTGTAGAAGATCTCCTGCATCTCTTGCTTCCAGAGATCCTCGTCCAGGTAATACGACATCGGGATCTCGAGCTGCTCAGGGGCCATGTCTGTGGAGTTGTTCGCCAGGTGAGCGAACAGTCGATCCATGATCGACAGCGCTTCATCTCGATCCAGGGCGCTGTGCGAACCTGCCGCATACTGCGGAACGGTGTCTGTCATGGCACTCCTCGACTAGCGGCCCCCATAGGCACCAGAAATTCGTCTAGATGACTTTCTAGTCGGTCAGGATGCCCGCATGCAAGTGGTGATGCTCATTAATTGACGTCATTCTTCGGATATTGCCCTTGACCGCAGCAGTGCTGATCGAGGCGTGATTGGGCAGGAAGAAGAGATCCTCATCGCAGCCGATGACGTTCGCAAAGAAGGCGTTGATGACGCCTCCGTGACTGATGAACACGATGTTCTTTCCCTCGAACTGGGCGAGAACCTTGTCGATGGCTCCGAGGCAGCGAGCCCGGAACTCTGCCGAGGACTCACCGAAGAACATGTGATCCCACTTGCGTTCGATTCGGAAGAGATCCTCGCGGCGCTTCCACTCGGCCGGGTCCACGAGAGACTGCGGGTTCATGCCCGGTTCGAGATCACGATACGAGTCGATCTCGCGGAGTTCGGGAATCACGACCGGCTCGAGCCCATGTGGGCTCGCGACCATCGCCGCGGTCTGGCGCGCACGCTTCATCGTGCTGCAAATCACGACATCGATCTCTTCTTCGCCCAGCGCAGCGGCAAGCGCGTGCGCCTGCACCTCGCCGAGGGGACTCAGCGGTGGATCAGCCCAGTCGTCATGCACGAACTCATCAGAGACGGGGTACGCCTGCTGGGCATGACGGCAGAACGTGACTCGCGTTACTCCGTCTACCCCAATGAGAAAGGGCTCACGGACGCTGAACGGCGGCTCAGGAGGTGTCGGCGGAGTCTTGACCGTCACGCGGTCTCGACGACCGTGATGCTGCCGGTCGAGCCATCAAGATCGACAAGGGTGCCGGTCGGAAGCTTGTAGCTGGCACCTGCAGCCGAGACGACGCAGGGAACACCAAGCTCACGGCTGACGATCACCGCGTGACTGCCCGGTGCACCGATTTCGCAGATCACGGCGCTGGCAATCATGAACAGCGGCACCCACGACGGATCAGTGGTCGAGCAGACCAGGATCTCGCCGACCTCGAGCTCATCGGCATGCGAGAGATCGCTGATGTAGCGGGTCTTCGCCGTGACAGTGCCGGGTGATCCGGGGACGCCCTGAACTACCGCACCCACGGCCTCGGCCGCTCCGCCGCGATCCTTCTTCTTCGGCCATTCGCTGATCGGCGGAATGGGCGTGCCGTGCATGACGACGTAGGGCGGATCGAGCTCGAAGAGCTCTAGCCACTGGCCGTAGCGCTCGGCGAGCTTGGGTGACCAGCCGTCGGGGTTCGCGAGGAAACCATCGAGCTCGGAGTCGAGCAGCATGAAGATGTGCTTCTGCTCCGCGATCACGCCGCGCTCGGCCATGCGACGACCCAGTTCTTGGAAGGCCAGCTTCGGCTCGCCGAACAACTTCACGGCCGCGTTCTTGCCGGCCTCGCGGTTGCGGTAGGCCGCCTGCCCGGCAGCGATACCGGCAGCGAGCAAGCCCGCAGTTGCCTCATCACCGGCAACCGCGGCGGTGAGCTCAGCCTCAGCAGCGTGACGCTGCTCGAGCGCAATGGCCGTGCGGACTGCCGGCGACATGCTGGCGTCCTGCTGGCGAACCCGATCGATCATCTCGTAGGCGAGCTTGGGGTTAATGGCCCAGGTGTCTGCGCTGAGCTCCCACTCATTGACGCCGCGATGACCGAACTGCTTGATCAACGCATCGAACTTTGTCTTGAACTCAGGCGAATCCTGCGGGAGACGAGAGAGCTCCCATACTCGCTCAGGCAGACCTGCGGATGCCACCTCGCCGAGTGCGGCGAAGATGCGGATGGCGAGCTCGGGCTTGCCGACTGCCTCGGCAATGCCGGAGACGATCGACGGGCCAACCGTGGCACCGATGACGACCTGCGCGTAGACATCCCAGGTGCGGTTCTGGCGCTTCGCCATCACGCGGCCGTACTCGACGAGCTCGGCGTCGCTGATCGAGGCGAGATCCGGACGAGAGGCCACCCACTCCTCGACCTGGACAAGGAACTCATCGAGCATCGGCTGCTGACTGCCGCCGAGAATGCCGCCGAAGGTCTCGCCCAGTGCAGCCGAGCACTCTTCGTCGTTATCGCGGGGATCCTCGACATACGGCGGCACGACCGGGTTCTGGCCGAAGAAGGTGACGTCAATGGCATCGGCGGTCAGGCCGGGCATGCGGTGGCCGAAGACGCGACCGACCGACACCTGGTTGTAGAAGTAGCCGCCCCAGGAGCCGTAGGTCTCTGGCTTTGTCCAGATGAACTCGTTCTCCTTGAAGGTGCCCATGTGGATCCAGCCCCAGGCGGTGCCGGGTACGACGCCCTGCTCCCAGGCCAGGGTCCAGTTGAGCGGGCTGAACGGATCGGGGCCTACCTCGTCGGCATTGCCGCGGGTGAAGATCGGGAACCGCTCCAGGGGCTCAGTATCGGCGATCCAGCGTTCCATGATGACTCCTTGTTTCCGTTCGGTGGGCAGTACAAACGTAGGTAGGTGAGTTGAGACTAGCCGCGGGCGATGACCGCGCGATCGCCCTCTTTCCACATGCGATCAAGGCGACGATAGGCGAACTTCCAGCCTTCGGGGGTGCGAACGACGCGGTCGACATATTCGGCGCCGATGAAGTAGTGCTTGACCTCGGTGGGCGCTGATTCGCGGATGTGCTGGCTGATCAGGTAGGTGCGCACATCGGCGGTATCCCCGTGCACCTCGATCAGGCTCTTAGCGACCAGATGCTGGGTGGAATCGACGGTGCTGAGGGCGCCCTCGATCATCTCCCGCACGGCCTTGCCGCTCATGGGGTGACCCAGGGAGCCGGCGTCGTACTCACCATCGACAGTGAAGGTGGCCTCGACGGCGTCCCAGTCCTTCGAGTCGACTGCGCGGGAGTAGCTCTGCAGCAGGTCGTCGATCTCCATGCGATCGGAGATGGTCTGTAGATCGAGTGCCATGGGACTCCTTCGGGGCGCGGGGGGGTGCTCGATGACCCTAGGAACACTGGGGAGTTTATGCAAGGTAACTATAGAAATTACCTTCAATCCATGAGAGCCTACGGACGACCCGATTCAGGGCATTTCGAGAGGGAAATCATGGCTGCCGAGCAGGCGAAGAACTGGGAAAACGTCAAGAGTTACTCCCTAGATTCTGGTACCGAACTTGAGTTACTCGACGCTCAGACCGAGTGCACCATGATCTGGGCCGGTAAAGATGGATGGCCGATGGGCGTGGTCGTGAACTTCATCTACCGCGAGGAGCGCTTCTGGCTGACGGTCAGCGAGGAGCGTCCGCGAGTGAAGTCGATTCGCCAGGATCCCCGCATGAGCATCGCAATCTCCTCCAAGGGATCGCGCGTCACCGAGCGCCAGTCGATCACCTACAAGTGCGAGGCGATCATTCATGACGATCGCGAGACCCTCGATCGCATCCTCCCTCAGTTCGCCGACGCCATGCGCCCTGGTGAGCCCGAGAAGGCCGCTGCGTTCCTCGCCATGATCGACTCCCCCGGTCGCCTGGTACTCGAGCTTGTTCCCGTCACCCGCATTGGTTTCGACAGCGCCAAGATGTGGGCCAAGGCCGAGGGCGCGCGCCCCAGCGACTCCCCCTCCGGCTCAGATCACTAGTCACGAGCATTGAGCAACACCAACCCACCAGCACTCCTCACCAGTTAGGCAATACGTGTCGAATCGCTTCGAGAACAAGGTCCTCTTCGTCACCGGCGGCGCCAGTGGCATCGGTCGCGCTACAGCTGAGCGCGTAGTTGCCGAAGGAGGCAAGGCCGCTCTCGTCGACCTCGACCTCGCCAAGGCCCAGGCCGTCGCAGCAGAGATCGGCCACGGCACCATCGGCCTCGGCGCAAATGTCGCCGACGAGAACCAGGTGAAGGCCGCCGTTGATGCGACCGTCGCGGAGTTCGGCGGTATTGACGTCGCACTCGCCGCAGGTGGCCACGCCGAGTTCGGGCCGAGCGCCGAATGGGATACCGCGCGCTTCAACAAGATGCTTGAGGTTCACGTGGGCGGCACCTTCTACGTCTGTAAGTACGTGACCCCAGTGATGAAGGCACGCGGCAACGGCTCAATCGTCACGATCGCCTCCACTGCCGCCTTCATGGCGAACAACAACAACGTCCCCTACGGCGCCGCGAAGGCCGCGATCACCGGCATCACCCGCCAATTCAGCCTTGAAGCACTGCCGGAGGTGCGGATCAACTGCATCGCTCCTGGCCGCACAATCACCGGGATGACCACCCCGCTCATGATTCAGCGCGGTGGCGACATGACAAAGGGTGAGGAAGTCTTCGGCGCCGCTATTCCGATGAAGCGCATGGGCACCGCCGACGAGCTCGCGGCCGCGATCTGCTTCTTCCTGAGCAGCGACGCATCGTTCATCACAGGCCAGACCCTCATCGTCGACGGCGGCGAGACGATCTCGTAGCTTCATAAATTCAAAGGCCCGGATACGTGCTGCATCCGGGCCTTTGACGTGTACGGCTATTGCTCGAGCAGGTGCTCGCGAATTGCATCGATTTCATCCTGGGTCAGTCCACGCTGCAAAGCCCAGCCCTCGGCACTGCCGTACTTCGCGGTCATCCGCTCGAGAAACGCCAGCATGGTCTCCGGGTCCGAGGAGAAGATCCAAGCCGGCGCATACGCCAGGCCGTTCTCCTTGTAGACCGGGGCATTACGAATGCGCTCGATGATCGGCAGCATGTTCTCTGTAGTCAGGTGGTAGTCAGCCGCGATGGTCTCGTGTTCCACACCGAGAATGTCGAGCAGCATCGCCGTCACAATTCCGGTGCGATCTTTGCCCGCCGTGCAGTGATAGAGCACCGGGTGTTGATCGCTCGAGGCGATGATCCGTAAGGCACTCAGCACTGATTCACCATTGATCTCAATCTGACCCATGTAGTCATCGATCAAGTTGTCGAAGGCACCTGCGTCGATCTGCTCCTGAGTAACGCCGGAGAGCGGCAGCATCGGGAAGTTGACGACGGTGACTGACTCATCCTTGATCGTGTAGCCATCATGCTCGACCTCGACCTCGATGCGAAGGTCGATCATGGTGCGCGGCCCAACTACGGCCATCAGATCGATGTGACCTTGCTCGGTTATGCCCTTCGGATTGTCACTGCGCACCACGACGCCAGCCTTGATCTTCTTGCCATCACGGGTGGGCAGACCGCCGAGATCACGGACATTCGACATGCCATCAATGCTGAGCTCGCGTTCGCGCGCCATGGTCACTCCCCTGCTGCGCGGTGCGCGGATGCGAGAAGCTCGACGGCAAGTGCCGCAGGATCCTCCGGATTTCCGAGGCCCACGAGCGGAGTCTCGACGCTGAGAATCGTGCTGGCAGGCGCGCACTCGATGAACTCCTGCACCGGGAGATCGCCCTGATCAGGCATGAGGCGAGCGTTCACTGCTTCAGTCCTCGCGGACACGGCATCAGCTGCTGCACCCGGACCATTCGCACCGCAGATCTGCACGTAAGGGAACAGACGAGCCGGGTAATCGAGCATGTCATCAGGAGTGCCACCGGAGCGAGTGAGATGCAAGACGTCAGGCAACACGACGACATTAGCGGCGCCGCACGCCTCCACCGCCTCGCAGGCCGCAGCGAGATTCGGTGCCGACGAGAAGAGCATGAACTCTACCGAGAGGCCGACTCCATACTCGGCGGCCTGCTCTGCGAGTAGTGCGAGCGAGTCGACACGTCGTACCGGGTCGGGATCCTCGAGGGTGGTGATCACGTAACGCGCACCGAGATACTCCGCCGCCTCGAAGAGCGGCATCGGGTCAGTGGTGGGGCCGGAGTCCTTAAGGCGCAGCACCTCGAGATCGAGGATTCCCACGCCCGAGTCGTCGATAGCTGCCTTAAGTTCGCGGATCGCTGCACCATTGCCGATGATGCCGTGATCGATGCCTGAAGCCGTCGGCGTGAGTCGGAAGCCCGTGTAGTCGAAACCCGCTGCGGCTGCCGCTTGCACGACCTGGATCGGCGCAGTCTCGATCATCGAGAGGTGCGCGAGTGAGTACTTGTGCATTACTTGCCCTTCAGCTTCTCGATCACCGGCGCGAATGCATCGATGTTGGCATCGCCCACGGTGATGTACGAGAACCCGTAGCGCTCACGTCGACGAATGAGAGCCTCGCAGATCTCGTCGACACTTCCGACGGCCGCATGCGGAAAATCAACGATCTCCTCGCGTGAGAGACCAGTGCGTGCGATCAGGGCGTCTGCAGTGATCTCGGAACGCCCCTCGACCGACACGAAGTAGAGCGCGGTCTCGAGCTCGATCTCGTCGAATCGATCACCGGCGCCGTCGCGGACCCACTGGATCTTCTTATCGGTCTCGTCGGCTGTTGAGCTCGCGATCGAGTTGCTACCGACTACACCAGCGCTGTTGTTGAAGTTGATCGAGACGATGTCGGCGTGCTCGCCGGCCAGGCCGAGCACCTTGGGTGCGCCACCGCCGATAATGATCGGAGGATGCGGGCGCTGAATAACAGGCGGCACGGCGGTGTAGCCGTAGGACGTCACGTACTCGCCGCGGTAATCAAGCGGCTCACCCGAGTAGGCCGCTTTCATGCACTCGACAGTCTCGCGCAGCAGAGCGATGCGCTCCCCGGCAGACGGGAAAGGAATGCCCAGCGCTTCATACTCCTTGACCAGCCAGCCAGCACCGAGCCCGATCTCGAGGCGGCCCTCGGAGAGCACGTCAATTGACGCCATCTCCTTGATCAGGATCGTCGGCAGGTGGTAGCTGACGCAGGTCATGCGCGAGCCGATCTTCACGGTGCTTGTCACCATGGCGGCTGCTGTCATGGCCGGGATGGAGGCAAGGGTCTGCACGCGGTGACCAGTGGTGTCGATCATCTCGCCTGGGCCGAGGTAGTGATCGGCAAGGAAGAGGGTGTCGTAGCCGAGATCCTCGGTCTTGCGCGCGAGATCAACCCACGCGGCGCGCGACTCACTGCGGTACGCCTGAATGGCAAAGCGGAAGGGCTTCACGGACATCTCGTCTCTTCTCTTATCGTGCAGTGCAACGGAGTTAGGTGCGTGCTGGCTTACTTCGGAACCTTGCGCGCCCAGCGGAAGAACGCACCATGAGCCGCAAGGTGACCGCCGTCGACGTACAGGGTCTGACCGGTGACCCAGGAGGCCTCGTCGGAGCAGAAGAAGCTCACCGCATTTGCAATGTCATCGGGCTGACCCATGCGCGCAATCGGTAAGCAGCCGGCGATGGCGCCCTGCGCTGCTGCGTCTCCGTAATGGCCAGCGGTGCCTTCGGTCATGACTGTGCCAGGGCCAATGGAGTTCACGCGAATGCCGAGACGGCCAAACTCTTGGGCCATGCCTTCGGTGATCTGGTTGATCGCGGCCTTTGATGCCGGGTAGACCGAGACTCCCTCGGGATGCGCCTGCGAAGTGATCGAACTGAAGTTCACGATGTTTCCGCCGCCGTTGGCGGCCATGACTGGGACAAAGGCCTGTGCGAGCAGGATTGGGCCGATGACATTCACGTCGAAGATCTGGCGCATCTCTTCGGCGGTGGTGTGCAGGAGGTCCTGGTACTTCTGAATGGCCGCATTGTTGATGAGCGCAGTGCACTTCGGCGCAAGCGCGACAAGAGCGGTGATCTGAGCGGGGTCGGAGACATCGGCGACTGCACTGCGGCAGCCGAGCTCATTGGCTGTGGCAGTGACCTGCTCGGCATTCACGTCGACGGCGAGCACGTCGTAGCCGTCGGCGACAAGCCGCGCGGCAATGGCCTTGCCTATGCCCTGGCCGGCTCCGGTGACTACCGCAGTTCCGCGATCGCTCATTCTGATGCTCCTTCGCTTGTTGCGGAGCAGTTGCTCCAACTATTTCCGTGCACTGCCCAGGCCACCGACCTTTGCATGATCTCGAGAAATTCGGGTGAATCCCAGGCGATGCGGTCGATGACTCCGAGGTCATCGACTCCCATGTCGGAGATATCGAATCGCCCGCGGCAGTGGCCGAGGGTGAAGTAGGTGACCTCACCTGAGCCCTCCGAGCGCGTGTAGAGGATCGGGTGGCGCGTGCGACCGGGCACGCTCTCGGTCTCGAAGCCGGCGCACGGGCCGTCATATTCAGTGTCAAGGATGACCTGCAGATCGTCAGCGATCTCGCTCACGTAGATCTCGTCCGTCGTGCGGAAGTCGGCGAGGCCTGCGACGAGAGGATGCGAGGGGTCGCGCACTTCGATTGCATATTCGGCGATCTTTGGATGTGCCAGAAAGCGATTGCCGAGCAAATCAGTGAAGGTCGGCATTACGTCAGGCGTGCGAAAAATGCGCTCCCCGCCGGGCTCGGGTGCATCGATGGCCGAGTTAGTCGCGTGCAGGGCGAGGAGTCGTCCGCCCGCCGCGATGCGATCTCGCAGAAGTGCTGCCTGCACCTGGGAGGGGCGCACATCGCAGGTGTAAGCGATCACGGCATCGGCGGCGCAGATCGCTTCGATCTGCGTGAAGTCGGAGTAAACGCTGCAGCGGACGCTGTCATGAGTCTCGAGCCACTGCAGCAACCGAAGTCGCGCGTAGTCAAAGTCATGCCAGCGCCCGCCGCATACGAGCGCGATGTCGACTCGTGCGCTATCGCAGCGCGCAGGAGTCGTCATCGAAGTGCCGTTTTTAGTACTGGGTACGAACAGTCATGCCGCCGTCGCACACCAGGTTGGTGCCAACGGTGTAGCCGGTGACCGGGCTGGCCAGCATGACGATTGCCGCGGCAACCTCTTCCGGCTTGCCCATGCGGCCCAGGGGAATCGAGCCCAGGACCTTCTCGTAGACCTCGGGGCGACCGGCCTTGATCTTGCCCCAGTCGCCGTCCTCGAAGTAGACGGGGCCGGGCGAGACACTGTTAACGCGAATGCCCTTGGATGCGAGCGCGTGCGCTGCTGCCGAAGCGTGACGCAGGATTGCTGCCTTGAAGGCGCCGTAGGAGTTCGGGCTCGACGGCCAGACATTGTCAAAGCCGAAGGTCGACGACAGGGCGATGATCGAGCCGCCGCCGGCTGCCTCCATGAGCGGGGTTACCTCGTCAATACCGTGCACGAGCGGCAGCAGATCGAGCTCGAGGCTCTGCTGCCACTGCTCGGCGCCCTTGAGCGAGCCGCCGGTCACGTTGGAGACGTAGATGTCGACGCCACCGAGTGCGGCAGCGGCCTCCTGAATGAAGCCCTTGAGTTCGGCTTCCTTGCTTACGTCGACTGCCTTGGCGAAAACCGTGGCGCCCTTGGCCGTCAGTTCAGCAGCAACCTCGGCAACGACATCGGCATTGCGAGCGCAGAAGGCGACGGATGCGCCCTCGGCTGCGAGCAGTTCGACGGTCGCGCGACCGATGCCACGGGTACCGCCCGTGACGATTGCGCGCTTGCCCTTGAGACCAAGATCCATGTCAATCCTCAAAACGTAGGGATGTAGTGATGCGGTTGAATGTTACTAGCATCGGACTACGGTAAGTACCTATTCACAGGATTGAGGAGCCCCATGAGCATCGTCAGCGTGCAGCCGCTCGGCATTGAGCTCGAGGTTGCCCCTGACCAGACGGTCATGGCGGCAGCAGTGGCTGCCGGGTACGGCTGGCCGACCGTCTGCGAAGCGAATGCCTCCTGCGGTACCTGCGTCTCGATTGTCGAAGAAGGCGCCGAGAACTGCGGCCCGATGCCCGCCGATGAGGAAGAGACCCTGACGCGCACCTTGGTTCCGCTCGACGGCCAGCGTCGCCTTGCCTGCCGACTCACGGTGACCGGGCCGGTCACGCTGAAAAAGCGGGGCGTCCACAAGGCCGAATAGGTCTTTCAAGCAGGCGATCAGCCCTTCGCGGCCTCGACCACCGGCGCGAGTTTCTTCGGCAGCGCCAACCACTCCTCGGGCGAGGAGTATGCGAGCTCGAAGTTCGCGTCAATCGATACTGCCTCGACACCTGCTGCGGCTGCGGCAGCTACCTGCTCGCAGAGTTCATCGACACTGAGCGGCTGAAGATTCGCGACGATCACGGGCGGATCGGTGAACAGGTTCCAGCACATGGTGAGCGGAGCCAGCGAAGGATCGCGCATCTCATTGATTGTTGCCAACGTCTCGAGATGCTGCTCAAGGGTGCCGGATGCCGGATTCCAGATATCGAACTTCTCGGCCGTGCGCTTAAGGCCTGCCTCAGAGCGCATGCCCGACATCAGTGGCGGATGCGGCTTCTGCACAGGCTTGGGCCTGACATCGGATTCGGGAATGGTGAAGAACTCGCCGTTGAATGACACAGGATCAGCACCCCAGCAAGCCTTAAGTGCATCGATGAGCTCATCGGCTCGCTTGCCGCGTGTGCGCGGATCGACGTCGTACTGCGCATGCTCTTCATCTGACCACCCGACACTGAAGCCGAACACCGTGCGACCGCCGGAGAGCACATCAAGTGTCGTGATGCGCTGCGCGAGGTCAACTGGCCGGTGATAGCCGGCAACGAGAATGCTCGTGCCGATGATGACCTTTTCTGTCCATGCGGCCACCGCGGCGAGGATCTCCATCGGCTGCAGGATCGAGCGATAGGCCTCGGGAACTGCAAGCCCTGGTCGCGCGGAGTAACCCGAGGCCGGGTTGATCGGATAGAACAAGTGCTGCTGCACGAACAGCGAGCCGAATCCAAGCTCTTCAGCTGACTCCGAGAAACCGCGAATAGTGTCGCGAGTCGCGAAGCTGCCGAGCTGGGGAAGCGAAAGACCAACGCGGGTCACGGGTACAGACCACCGCCGACGGTCACGACCTCGCCGTGCATGTAGGGAACCTCATCACTGAGCAGCCAGGCCGCGGTTGCCGCGACCTCATCTGCCTCGGCGTAGCGACCAAGAGGAACAGCCATGAGCAACGCAGACTTCAGCGTGGGGCCATCAATACCTGCAAGTGCGCCGAGCCCGTCTTCGAGCGGCTTCATCATGCGAGTGTCGACGACGCCGGGAGCAACGACATTGACGCGAATACCGAGTGCGCCGGTTTCCTTCATGAGCGAGCGGGCCAGGCCGATCACCGCATGCTTGCTCGCGTTGTAGACCGAGACACCCGCGTCGCTCTTGAGGCCCGCGATTGATGCGGTGAAGACGATCTTGCCCGCAGTCGGCTGCGTAGCCATCTGGCGCACGGCGGCTGAGGCACCGAGAAAGGCGGAGAGCACGTTGACATTCATGACCTTGTGGAAATCGGCGATGTCGAAGTTCGCCACCGGAACAACCTTGGACTCGACGCCCGCATTGGCGTGGAACATGTCGACGGAGCCGAAGGTCTCGACAGTCTTCGCGAAGAAGTCCTCGGTTGCCTGCGGATCACTCACGTCAGCACGAATGGCGATGATGCGATCACCAAGCTCGGCAACGAGTGCATCGAGCCCTGCCTGGTCAAGATCAACGGCGACGATGTTCGCGCCCTCTGAGTGCAGTCGGCGGCATGTGGCCGATCCGATGCCACCGGCGGCGCCCGTGACGATTGCCGTGCGTCCTGCAATGCCCTTCAGCATGACTCTCCCCTATCCACCGATCGTGCGATCGGAATCCCAGTACGGCTTACGTAGTGACTTCTTGTCGATCTTCTGCATCTCATTGCGCGGCAGTTCTGCCACGAGTTCGAACTTACGCGGAATCTTGTAGCTAGCGAGGCGATCGCGGCAGAAATTCTCGAGCTCACTCGCCGTCGGCGGGTACAGCGGATCACTCGCAACGACGAGAGCGAGCAGTTGCTCACCGAGGTCGGTGTGCGGGATGCCGATGACCGCAATGTCGGCGACCCCTGGGTACTCCCGTAGCACGTTCTCGCTTTCGGACGGGTACAGGTTCACGCCACCGGAGACCACCATGTCGGAGACTCGATCAGTGATGAAGATGAAGCCGTTCTCATCAACATGTCCCATGTCGCCGAGGGTGAAGATGCCCGGCTTCACGTAGGCCTTCGCAGTCTTCTCCGGATCCTGGTGATACGTGATGCCGTATCCCTCAGGTGCCTCGAACGCGAGCAGGCCGGTCTCATTCGCCGGCAGGTCATTGCCCTGCTCATCGAATACATGAATGACATAGGGATCAATCGTGCGGCCGACCGATCCTGGATGCTGCAGCCAGTCAGTGGAGTTGATGCGGCACAAGGTGCCCGACTCGCTGCCGCCGTAGGACTCGGTGAAGACGGGGCCCCACCAGTCGATCATCGCGCGCTTGACGTCTGCCGGGCAGGCCGAACCAGTGTGCGCGATAAAGGCGAGTGAGCTGTGGTCGTACTCAGCACGCACGTCAGGATCGACGGCGAGAAGGCGCTGGAAGTGCGTGGGCACCATGACCGACGAGGTCACGCCGTAATCCTGAATGAGGCGCAGGACTTCCTCGCCCTCGAACTTGCCGAGGACGATGACGGTTTCGCCAAGCAAGAAGTGCCGCACCGCGGCGAGCGGGCCGTTGTGCTGGAGTGGGCCGACGACGATATGCGGGCCGGCGGGGAATTGGGCACGTTCGCGCAGCTTGACGAGGTATTCGCCGCTCGTGCTGCACGGTGCGAGCACCCAACGCGTGGCGGTTCCGCGAGCACGTCCGGTGGTACCGGAGGTGTAGACCATCACCGGGCTAGCTGGGCGCTCCGGGAATTCAGCCAGTGCGGAGTGCGAGGCAATCCAGTCCTCCCACATCACCAGGCCATCAGGGACAGTGGTCGGCTTGGCCGTGGAATGGAGGACGACGACCTTCACGAGGCCCTGCTCGAGTGCCTCCATTGATGCCGCAGCTCCGCCAGGGCCTGTGATCAGACCGGTCATGTGAGCATCGTCGATCTGATCGGCGAGTTCGCGGAGGGTCAACTGCCGCGAGACAGCGACGGTGCCGACGCCGGCCATCAGGCCTGCGGCGTGCCCGAGGATCGTGTGGAGGGTGTTGTCGCCGAGTACGCCCCACCGCTGCTGTGCTTCGGGCGCCGCCTCGAGCATTGCGGTGGATGCGATGGCGAGCTCCGCGGCCACCTGCGCCCAGGTGCGACTCGAGACCGAGTCGACGAGTGCGAGTTCATCGGGAGTCGTGCGCGCACGATCGGCGATGGGACCAAGGGGCAGCGCAGGCATGTGGTTCCTTCGGGCAGGTGTCTCGGCCAGGCTCAGGGCCTGACACAGCAGTCGTGCGGAGGATACTCTGTCTTAGTAGAGTCAGACTCAAGAAACCACATCTCGTCTCTAGCGCGATACGGAGCATCATGGATTTCGAGCTCAGCCCCAAGGCCAAGGAACTCTCCGAGAGCATGTGGGACTTCCTGAACACCCGCGTGCTGCCTGCCGAGGCCGAGTACTACGACCTGCGCGCCGAGGTCGGCCCTGGTGATCCCCGCCTGCACGTCCTCCCCCCGATCGTCGAGGAACTCAAGGTCGATGCACGCAAGCGTGGGCTGTGGAACCTGTTCCTTCCCGAGGTCAGCGGCCTGACCAATGTCGACTACGCCTCGCTCGCCGAGATCTCGGGCTGGAGCATGGATCTACTTCCCGAGGCCATCAACTGCCAGGCACCCGACAGCGGAAACATGGAGACACTCTTCCGCTTCGGTACCGAGGAGCAGAAGAAGCGCTGGCTTGATCCGCTGTTCGACGGCACCATCCGCTCGGCCTTCGCCATGACAGAGCCTTACGTCGCCAGTAGCGATGCCACGAACGTTGAGTGCTCGATCACCCGCGATGGCGATGAGTACGTCATCAACGGAACCAAGTGGTGGATCAGCGGCGCCAACGACCCGCGCTGCGAGATCTTCATTGTGATGGGCAAGACCGACCCCACCGCCGAGGTGCACCGCCAGCAGTCAATGGTGCTCGTGCCCCGCAACACTCCGGGTCTCGAGATCACTCGTTCGATGCCGGTCATGGGCCGCCAGGATCAGCATGGTCACGCCTGGATCGAGTTCAAGGACGTGCGGGTTCCGGTCACGAACGTCCTGGCTTCCGAGGGCGATGGCTTCATGATCGCCCAGGCACGCCTCGGCCCCGGCCGTATCCATCACTGCATGCGCGCACTCGGTGCCGCCGAGCGCGCCCACGCGATGATGGTCGAGCGCGTCAAGAGCCGCGTTGCCTTCGGCAAGCCCCTTGCCGAGCAGGGCACGATTCAGCGCGATCTCGCCGACAACCGCATCGAGATCGAGCAGGCACGCCTGCTCTGCTTAAAGGCTGCCTGGATGATCGATCAAGGCAATGCCAAGTACGCGAAGACTGAAATCGCTGCCATCAAGGTGATTGCCCCGCGCGTGGCCTGCAACGTGATCGATCGTGCGATTCAGGCTCACGGCGGGCTGGGCATCAGCGATGACATTGTGCTGGCACGCATGTACGGCTGGCATCGCGCACTGCGCATCTTTGACGGCCCTGACGAAGTGCATCTGCGCTCAATCGCGCAGTGGGAACTCAAGCGCGGTCGGGAAGTTCGCTTCCCATCATGACCGGTACGAGGATGTCAGCCATGGCAACCTCGACCTTCGCCACGGGCAGGCGGCTCAGTGAACCGTCAAGCCATGCGCTCTGCGCAGTGGTCAGCATCTGAGTCATGAAGTTGTACGCCATCAGCTTGGCGGCGTACTGCTCTCGCGCCTTACGCGAGCTGCGCGGAGGACGCTCACTGTCAGGCAGGTAATCGAAGGCGCGTTGAGCGTGACGCTCCTGCCAGGCCTCATAGGTGCGACGTGACTGGGGAGTTGCGCCACCGAGGTGCAACATCAAGAACCTGGACTCGACCGGATGCGTGCGCCACCATGCCCATCCGGCATAGATCACCTCGCGCAGCACCTTGTCATTGAGCTGGTCGGCGTTGCTGCGAATGTGCTCGAAGGCCGCACTGAACCCCTCGAGGCAGGACTGGAAGGCCTGATCGAAGAGTTCTTCCTTGCCGCCGAAGTGGTAGTAGACAGCAGTGGGAGCGACTCCGCATTCGGCTGCCACGTCTTCAACGGTCGCTTCGGCATAGGTCAGGCGCGAGAAGACGGTGATAGCGCCGTTGACGATCTCCGCACGCCTCGACGGACGATGTGCCGGCCGCGAGCGCTCGGCATCGCCGTCGAGCTCGTCGATCGGAGTGCTGGCCACACGGCCATTATCGACTCGGTGCCGTGGAATATCCGTCCAAAAGGGGACTTTCCTGTGAAAGACTCCAGAATCATGCCCACTCCACGGACAGCGCGGCCGGCCAACCGGCCTTCACGGCGCCACGAGATTCTCGCCGCCGCGATCGAATTGCTCGCCGTTCAGCCGCCCGACGAGATCGCGGTGTCCGATATAGCCGCCCAGGCAAGCATGACCCCGGCCGCGTTTTACTACCACTTCTCCTCCAAGGACGAGATCCTCGACGAGATCGTGACAGCCTTCGCTAGCGACTGGGGCACCACCATCAGCGACCTTCTCGCTGATCTGGATTCCCCTGGCCAGTTGGCCGATTTCATGGACACGGTGCTGACCTGGGTCGATGAGCGCGAGCGCGCGGCCACGGTCTACTTCGTGACCTCCATCGGTGCGACCAGCACCTGCGAGGCAGTGCGCAAGCGCACCCGCGATGACCTCACCAAGAAGGCGACCAAGGCCTTCACCGTGATGAGCCCGGCCAAGGACAAGGTCGAGATCGCCGTGGCGGGCTTCGCCCTGATCGCCCTCCTTGAATCAGTGGCTCGAGCCAGGCTCGAACTCGACCCGAGCTACCGGACCCTCGGGCCGATGCGCTTTCGTGCCAATGCGGCTGCTCTGGCCGAACACCTCGTCCGATAAGTACTTTTTATCCGTTTTAGGACACGTCTCGCCCTAAAAGCATTGACGTCCTATTATTTGCTGTCCACAATATGTGGACGTAAGTAACTGGATGGAGCACGTGTGAGTAACGAAGCCGGCACGAAGAACCCCGTCAGATTCGTGACGGCGGCCTCTCTCTTCGATGGCCATGACGCCTCGATCAACATCATGCGTCGCATCCTGCAGTCGCAGGGCGCAGAGGTCATCCACCTCGGCCATGACCGCAGCGTCGACCAAGTCGTGCGCGCGGTGATCCAAGAAGACGTTCAAGGTGTCGCGATCTCCTCGTACCAGGGCGGTCACGTCGAGTACTTCAGTTACCTGCGCGAACTGCTCAACGCCCAAGGTGCCGATCACGTCAAGATCTACGGCGGTGGCGGTGGCGTCATCGTTCCCGAAGAGATCGCCATGCTCGCCAGCCGCGGCATCCGCATCTTCTCCCCTGAGGACGGCCAACGCCTCGGCCTCGTCGGCATGATCACGGAAATGATGGACGAGTGCGATGTCGATCTCGCCCACGAACTCCCCGCACTCGACGCCGTTCTGGCCGGCAGTGAGCCCGCACTCGCACGTGCGATTACTGCACTCGAGGAAGGTGCCGCAACTGAAGAGTTCCGCACCGCGATCCACGATGCAGCAGTGCGCAGCAACACTCCTGTTCTCGGCATCACCGGCACCGGTGGTTCCGGCAAGTCGACCCTGACTGATGAACTTCTGCGCCGCTTCCGCCTTGATCAGGAAGGCAAGCTGCGCATCGCAGTGATCGCCGTAGATCCGACCCGTCGCAAGGGCGGCGGCGCACTTCTCGGTGACCGCATCCGCATGAACTCCGTTGATCTCGGCTCGGTCTACTTCCGTTCCCTGGCAACACGCAAGGCCGGTTCCGAGATCCCCGAGAACCTCGCAGATGTCATCAATGCCGCACGTGCGACTCACGATCTCGTCATCGTCGAGACCCCCGGCATCGGCCAGGGCGACGCCGGCATCGTCCCCTTCGTCGACACCTCGCTGTACGTCATGACTCCGGAGTTCGGCGCTGCTTCGCAGCTCGAGAAGATCGACATGCTCGACTTCGCCGACGCAGTAGCCATCAACAAGTTCGAGCGTCGCGGTGCCGAGGATGCCCTGCGTGATGTTGGTCGCCAGATGGTGCGCAACCGCGAGGCCTTCGGATCCTCCTGGGAGGACATGCCGGTCTTCGGTACCTCCGCCGCACGTTTCAACGACGACGGCGTCACCGCCCTTTACCAATACCTCAAGGAAGCACTGGTCGAGCGCGGCTTGAAGGTGAACGAGGGCCAGCTCCCGTTCGTCGAGGGCAAGCAGCCCACCGGTCTCACGACTGTCGTGCCGCCGGCTCGCACGCGCTACCTCTCTGACATTGCCGAGACCATTCGTAGATACCACTCCACCACCGCGTCGCAGGCGCAGGTGGCGAGCAGGGTGCAGCATCTCGAGACCGCACGCGCACTTCTCGCTGAGAGCGGTTCGGGCACGGGCGAGATCGACGCACTGATCGCCAAGCAGCAGTCCGAGCTCCTCCCCACCGTCAAGGCCATGCTTGATGAATGGCCCGCCATGCGCGAGGCGTACCGCGAGGAAGAACTCGTCGTGAAGATCCGCGACAAGGAAATGCGCAACGCCCTGTGGCGCCAGACCCTGTCAGGCAATCGGATCCCGCGCGTGGCCCTGCCGCGCACTAATGACGCAGGCGACCAGGTCACCTTCCTGCGCGAGGAGAACCTGCCGGGTTCGTTCCCGTACACCGCAGGCGTGTTCCCCTTCAAGCGCGAGGGCGAGGCCCCTGCTCGCATGTTCGCCGGCGAGGGCGATCCGTTCCGCACCAACCGTCGCTTCCACCTGCTGGCATCCGGCCAGCCGGCCACGCGTCTATCGACCGCCTTTGACTCCGTCACGCTGTATGGCCGCGATCCCGAAGAGCGCCCCGACATCTACGGCAAGGTCGGCACCTCCGGTGTTTCGATCGCAACCCTCGATGACATGAAGGCGCTTTACGCCGGCTTCGATCTCTGCGATCCGACCACCTCAGTCTCGATGACCATCAATGGCCCCGCCCCGGCGATCCTCGCGATGTTCCTGAACACCGCGATCGATCAGCGAGTCGACGGCTTCCGTGATCAGCATGGCCGCGAGCCCAATGCCGACGAGTACGCAACCCTGCAAGCTTGGGTACTCGCCAACGTGCGCGGCACCGTGCAGGCCGACATCCTCAAGGAGGATCAGGGGCAGAACACCTGCATCTTCTCCACCGAGTTCGCCCTTCGCTGCATGGGCGATGTGCAGAGCTGGTTCATCGACAACAAGGTGCGCAACTTCTACTCGGTCTCGATCTCGGGCTACCACATTGCCGAGGCCGGAGCGAACCCCATCTCGCAGCTCGCGTTCACGTTGGCCAACGGCTTCACCTACGTCGAGGCCTACCTCGCACGCGGCATGAAGATCGACGACTTCGCGCCGAACTTCTCGTTCTTCTTCAGCAACGGCATCGATGCTGAATACACCGTGCTCGGCCGCGTGGCCCGTCGCATCTGGGCCATCGCCCTGCGCGATCGTTACGGCGCCGATGACCGCAGCCAGAAGCTGAAGTACCACATTCAGACTTCGGGCCGTTCACTTCACGCCCAGGAGATGGACTTCAACGACATCCGCACCACGCTGCAGGCGCTGTGCGCGATCAACGACAACTGCAACTCGCTCCACACGAATGCTTACGACGAAGCGATCACGACCCCGAGTGCGCAGTCAGTGCGCCGCGCCCTCGCGATCCAGATGATCATCGATCAGGAGTGGGGCCTGACCAAGAACGAGAACCCGCTCCAGGGTTCGTACATCGTCGATGAGCTCACCGACCTCGTCGAAGAGGCCGTGCTGCTCGAGTTCGACCGCATCGCTGATCGCGGCGGCGTTCTCGGTGCGATGGAGACCGGCTACCAGCGCGGTCGCATTCAGGACGAATCAATGCTCTACGAGCACAAGAAGCACGATGGGTCACTTCCGATCATCGGCGTCAACACCTTCCTCAATCCGAACCCCGCCGAAATGGGCGAGCTCGAACTGGCTCGCGCCAGCGAGGAGGAGAAGGAGTCACAGGTCGCACGCGTGCGCGCCTTCCAGGCCACCCACCAGGGTGAGTCCGAGGCAGCTCTCGCGCACCTGAAGGCCACGGCAGCCAGCGGCGGCAACACTTTTGCCGCACTCATGGACGCCGTGCGGGTATGTTCACTCGGGCAGATCACCTCAGCGTTCTTCGAGGTCGGTGGCCAGTACCGTCGGAACGTCTAGGGAGATCACGAGATGACACTCGGAAAGATGCTCAGCACGGATCCCATCGAAGAGGCCCGTCGCCAGTGGGTCGATCACGGTTGGGAATCCGCCGCTGACGGCATGGCTGCAGTGACCTCGCTCGTGCGCGCCCAGCAGATCCTGATGCAGCGCATCGACTCGGTACTCCGTCCGCTCAATCTCACCTTCGCCCGCTACGAGATCCTCATGCTGCTGAGCTTCTCGCGCAGCGGGGCTCTGCCGATGACCAAGATGGGCGCGCTGCTCCAGGTTCATCCCACCAGCGTCACCAGCGCGGTCGATCGACTCGAGAGCCAGGCCTTCGTGGAGCGCGTGCCGCATCCCACTGATCGTCGCGCGATCCTCGCCTCCATCACCGAGGTCGGTCGCGCCCAGGCCGCTGCCGCGACCACAGCACTGAACGCCCAGGTATTCGAGAACCTCGGCGTGACCGACAACCAGGTCGACCAACTGCGCGGCGTGCTGCGCAGCCTGCGTGCGAACGCCGGCGACTTCTAGACCCTGAAACAACCACCTGCGAATCAGAACGAGGAACTCAATGAACAAGCTTGGTGTAGTCGGCTGCGGCCTGATGGGCTCCGGTATTGCTGAAGTTGGCGCAAAGGGTGGCTGCGATGTCATCGTGGTCGACGCCATCGCCCCCGCGCTCGACAGCGCGAAGGAGCGCATGACCGCATCGCTGACCAAGGCAGAGTCTGCGGGCAAGCTGAGCGAGTCGGTCGACGCCATCATGGGTCGCATCACCTTCACGACCGATCTCTCGGCCCTGGCCGATCGCGAGATCGTGATCGAGGCTATTCGCGAGACGATTGAGGATAAGTCGGCGCTGATGGCCCAGCTCGATGCCATCGTCTCCCCCACCACGATCATCGCGACGAACACTTCGTCGATCCCCGTCGCCCAGATCGCCGCAGCTAGCTCGCACCCCGAGCGCGTGCTCGGCATGCACTTCTTCAACCCAGTGCCGGTCATGAAGCTCGTCGAGATCATCGCGTGCTTGGTCACCGACCCGGAGAACGCCAAGAAGGCTGCCGAGTTCGGCGAGAACAAGCTGGGCAAGATCGTCATCAACGCCGCTGACCGCTCCGGCTTCCTGGTCAACGCGATCTTCGTGCCTTACGTGCTCTCCGCCATCCGCTCACTGGAGATTGGCGTGGCCAGCAAAGAAGACATCGACACCGGCATGGTCTACGGCTGCGGAATGCCGATGGGCCCACTGACCCTCGCCGACATGATCGGCCTCGACACCTTGCTGCTCGTGGCCGAGAGCCTGTACGCCGAGCACCTCGACTACTCGTTCTCACCACCCGCACTGCTCAAGCGTCACGTCGAGGCGGGCCTGCTGGGCCGTAAGTCAGGTCGCGGTTTCTACGACTACTCGAAGTAGCCACCACCACTCACGTCGTGAGGCCCGTCTCTTTGAGTCGGGCCTCAAGAATTTCTGCAGCCGTTATCGCGGCAAGTGGGCCTTCGGTGCGTGGTGCTTCAGTGACCGCAGCCCAGGGGTCGTGACCCAACCGCCACTTACACCCTTATTGACATCCCACCACGTGGTCTTCTCACAGGTCCAGCCACCCGTGCCTTGATTCGGCCAGGCTGCCCAGCTCGGATTACTGCCAGAAGGGCACGGCTCGGTCGAAGACGCACGCATTGTCGCTTGGAACCATGACGGTGGTAGTTGGGAGGTGTCAGCCACCGGTCGCACACCATTGGACTCCACCGCACCCATGCTCGAGGGACTGCTGCGGGTGTAGCCACGCTGGTCAAGTGCCGGAGTCGTCGACGCCGGGTTCGCTGCACCAATCACCGGGCTGCCCGCGCCCGGCAACATCGTCATCGTCGACCCGCCGTTATCAGCCAGCGCACCAAGATTCAGCGGTGCCACACCCGGGGTGTCCGCGAAGATCAAGCCTGCACCGGAGTTGTTCGTCAGAGCACTCGAACTGTTGAAGAACGAAAATGTTGCTGAACTGCCGCCACCGCCACCGAGCGCAAGGCCGGTATCGGTCTGATGAACAATCGAGTTCGACAGCGTGTAGGTCTCGGAAGCATCAATGGTCCCCGGATAACTGCTGTTGTTGGTGCTGTTTCCATAAAAGGTGGTGAAGTTTACCGTGAGATTCTGAGCGCCTATAGCACCACCTTGAGCACGCCCATAGGTATTCCAGTTTCCCACGAACGTGCTGTTGGTCACGGTAGCCGGCATGTTGCTGACAAAGAGCGCGCCACCATCGCTGCCACAGTGATTTCCGGAGAAGGTTGAGTATGAGACATTGAGTGAAACATTCGCGTCGTTACTAGAGACACCGACCGCCCCACCGTTGTTGTAATCTCCCGGGGCAGAGTTGCCAATGAACGCAGAACTTGCGATGTTGACTTGGCCAGCATCGGTCACCGACACAGCACCGCCGCTGCCACTACTGGTGTTAGACGTGAAGGTTGAGCCCGTGATATTTACCGCACCATAACTCGACCACGTTGCCGCGCCATTGCCGCCTGTGTTGGACGTGAAGGTCGAGTTCGTGACATCAAGTTGGCCGTGAAACACAGCTACGGCGCCGCCATTGAGGCCACCACTGGTGTTGTTCGTGAAGGAGACATCCGAGATAGTGACATTAGTGTGGCGCGCATACACGGCACCACCCAAGTAACCAGCTGAATTGCCCCCGGTAAGAATGAGTCCGCTGATCGACAGAGTTTGACCGGCTGTGGAGTTATTCATGCGAATTCCGGACTTACTGTTGAGGTCGACCGTGAGCGCGCTGGAGCCGGGACCAGTGATGGTCAATGAGGAACCCGTCACCGTCGGGAGATTCGATGAGAGCGTGATTGTGGAAATATCGGCAGCGAAGTCGATGGTCGAACAGTCACTATCCACCGCGTCATGGTCTAAGAGCGCTTGACGCAGTGAACCGACGCCACTGTCAGCTGACGTGGTCACGGTGCAGGTCGTGGCGGCGTAGGCCCTCGGCATTCGTGGGTTGCCGAGATAGACCCCGAGCAGCCCCGTGGTGGCGACCAATGACATGCCCGCCAGGCCGCCGATTCGCCGACGCGAAAGACGACGCGCTGCCCGATTCATAACCTGCTCATGCTTTGAACTCTCCGAAACTGGGTCCACTTACAGGGAACTTTCTCTAATTTTAACATATTACAAGACGGTTCAGGGCGTTCGCCTGTCGATCTGGCACTTCGGCCCGCCCGCCAATGAATCGTGGCCGGCTCCGCTAACCCGGTTTCTGCGGCGTGACGATGTCCTTGAGCGTCTCCTCGGATAGCACAAAGGCGTTGATCGTGAGCTCGCCCGGATCAATGATGGTTGGCCACGTGGCAGGCAGCACCGCCACTTCAAAGATCTCCTGCACCACCCCGTCGAATTTCAGGAATCCGGCGATCGAACCGTTGCGGGTGTCGACCATCCATACGCCACAGTTGCGTTCGGCCGCCTGGGAGGTAATGGGCAGCGAGGAGAACACGGATTCGCGCACCTGCGACAGTCCGACCAGGGCATAGGGGCCGATGAAACTAAGCCCGCGGGTGAAGCCCGGGAGCGTCGCAACGTGAATCAAGGCACCTGTGTCGAGATCAACCGTCGACAGTGAGCCCTTGCCTGATTCGAGCACCCACAGTCGCCCGTCATGCCATCGGGGCGAGTGAGGCATTGCCAAGCCCGAGGCAACGATCTGATCGGTGGTGATGTCGACGATGACACCCGAGGTGCCTGTGAGTTCTCGCCAGCCGCCGGCGACGTCTGTCTGTGACAGGGCACTCACGTAGCGGGGTTTACCGTCGACCATCGCCAGCCCGTTGACGTGGCAGCGGTCTTCTGCAGCGAGACCGCTGATCCACGTCGGTCGCCATACGGGGGTGAATGAGTAATCAATGTCCTGGCGGCACAGGCACGAGAAGCGAGTATTGACGAAATACAGCGTGCCATCGGCTCCGTACGCCATGTCATGGATGGCTACGTCACCGGTGAAGACGATGGATCGTGGCGCATACGCCGCATCGACAGGCTTAGGGGAGGGAACCTGCGCGGCAATGCCGGAGTTCGCGGTGAAAGTGAGGATTGCGTCCGCGGAGCCGATTGCCAGGCGCGCACCCGCGACGGCAACACCCATGGGCCGGTTGACGTGCTTGAACTCGGTGTTGACCTTCCCCTCGTCGGCACGGGCGAGGATCACATGACCGGACTTGTAGGTGGTGATCACTAGTGACGCTCTGGCCTGCTCGAGCAGTTGACCCATCGTGGAGGTATGCGAGGAGGAGAACGGCGTTCCCTCACTCGCGATCGTGCGCACATCGGCTTGTGGCTTCTCGAGCGGCTCGAGTTCAGGCCACGGAGTTCCAGGGCCTTTGGCCTCGATCACTTCTCGGTATCGGTCGATCGTCGGCTGGATTGACGGCAGTGCTGCGGACAGCTCCGGCCAATTGCGCTGCCACTTCCCCGCTTCCGGAACAGTCACAACGCTACTGATCAGTGGGAGCGGGTCAGGAATCTCCCCCGTCCACTGGATCCCGAGCGCCCGAGTGAGCGTTGCGATCTCCTCCACCGGGTTCGCGATCAGGTTCTCGTACGAGCAGACCGCCCAGCGATTTGAATCCAGCGACGCAAGTGAGTCGAGAAGGTCGTGAGTGATGGCCGCCCACTGCGTGGCGCACACCTGAGCCGGCGGCGCACCGATCAGCGCACGCCAACCCTCAATCAGCGGAAATGACCAAGGCTCCCCCCACCAATCGGGTAGGTCAGGGATCGATGCGAACTCCCTTGTCCGCCACGCGTCCATCGAGGA
Source organism: Actinomycetota bacterium (assembly GCA_947449035.1). Classification (GTDB taxonomy): domain Bacteria; phylum Actinomycetota; class Actinomycetes; order S36-B12; family S36-B12; genus CAIKZY01. The sequence continues at coordinate 39,939 of CANFQC010000006.1, read as the reverse complement.
ACTAATAGTCGGGACGGGCCGGCGTACGACGAGCACGAACTTCGAGTCCGGCAATGCGGTCGCGAGAAGGTCTACCCGCACCGACAGGCGCGGGTTCCAGTCGACGATGCCTTCAGAGTCGGCTGGCGCGATCTGTGTTGCGGCCTGCCGCACGAGATCGAGTACCCGCGGTGTCGCGTCAACAGTGCCGAGGTTATGTGAGATGAATCCGCGCGACTGCGCACCGAGTTCGGCGTTTGAATCCTCAAGCTGCCCGGTGCTCAGTGCACTCGTGCCCCAACCACTACCGCTCTTCAGGATTGCCGCGAGGAGGCCCGCACCGCTTCGCGGGGCTCCCAACAAGACAAGTTCAGTCACTGTGCTGGCCGCGCACGACGAGATCTGCCACTGCTGCCCAAGTCATCATCTGGCCCTTGACTAAGTGTGCGGCCGAGACCTGGGCTCTGGGCGTATCGAATGAAGTCGGCATGCACGTGTCCCTTGGTGAAATACTTTCTCTAATCGTATCAAGGACGCCCTGCTTCGCGGCTCGTGTTGACTCCGGTAATTCGGCGGGCGGTGAATGAGTGGTGATCTCGGTTGAACGCACGCCGGTTCGTTGGCGCTGGGCTTGCAATTCAGGCACTAGCCGAGCAGGCCGAGGCTGCCGTAGATCGACGGCTCGAAGGCCGCCTCGATATACGACCGCGTGACACCAGCATTCGTTGGCGGCTGCCACTTCGGATTCCTGTCCTTGTCGACGATCAGCGCGCGGACACCTTCGATGGCATCGTGCTGATACATCAGGTAGCAGGCGACCAGGAAGTCGGCTTCGAGAACGTGCTCCACCGACTCGGCGAACCGAGTCCGTCGTATGGCCTCAAGAGTCACGGCCACCGCTGAGGGTGACTTCGTACGAATCAGGTCGGCGGTCGCATTGGCTTCGGGGGAGGCGCTTGCGTCAAGTGCCTCGAGGATCTCTGCCACCGTGTCGAATGCAAAGCACTCGTCGATCCATGAATGCATGCCAGCCAACGGCGAGGCCGGGGCAGGCGCGCAGAGCTCTGCTATCAGCGAGTCGATCGACTCCGTCTCGAGACGATGCACGAAGTTCGCCAGATCAGCCACTGGCATGAAGTGGTCAGCAAAGCCGCAGTAGATCGCGTCACCTGGGCCGAAGGTGCTGCCCGTGAGTGCGAGATAGGTGCCGACCTGCCCGGGTGCTCGGGAGAGCAGCCAGGTGGAGCCCACATCGGTGCAGATGCCAATCGTGACCTCTGGCATGGCTAGGAGCGAGCGCTCGGTGACAATGCGGACGCTGCCATGGGCCGAGACGCCGATGCCCCCACCCATGGCGAGACCATCCATTATCGAGATGTAGGGCTTGGCGAACTGATGGATGCGCGCGTTCATTCGATACTCAGCGCGGAAGAACTCCGCTACATCAGCATCGCCTCGAATGGCGCTGGCCTGCATGTCGCGCACATCGCCGCCTGCGCAGAGTCCGTGCTCACCGGCACCAACAACGACTACGGCTCGAACTGCAGGGTCGAGATCCCACGCGTCGAGCTGTTCCTTGATCGAAAGCACCATGCCGGTGGTCAACGCATTACGCGCCTTGGGGCGGTTGAGCGTGATGCGGCCGATGCCGCCGTGCACGCTGAATTCGACGTCGGAGCTCATCGCGCGAGGTAGCCACCGTCGACTGCCAGTGCGTGCCCGAAGGTGTAGGACGAGGCATCTGAGCACAGCCACAACGCAGCAGCCGCGATCTCATCAGCGGTGCCGAAACGTCCGTTCACTGAAAGCCGGTTGGCCACCTCCTGCGGATCACGCCCGCGCTTCTCGATAGCGCCACGAAGCATCGGGGTATCGATGCCGCCGGGGCAGATGGCGTTGATGCGGATGCCCTGGGAGGCGTAGTCGATAGCTGCAGACTTCGTGATGCCGAGCACGCCGAACTTGCTCGCGGTGTAGGCAGACTGGTGCGGCTGCGGACGGTAGGAGTTGGTCGAGGCAATGTTCACGATTGCCCCACCCTTCGGCAGCATCGCCTTGATCTCATGCTTCATCGACAAGAACACCGAGCGCAGGTTGACCGCGATCATGCGATCGAAATCCTCGTCGGCGAGATCGGCAAGAAAATCAACCTCGAACTCGATGGCAGCGGCATTTACCGCGAAGTTCAGTCCGCCGTAAGTATCGACCGCTGTCTTGACCATTGCCTGGACATCTTCCGCCACAGCCACGTTGGTGCGCACGTACACGGCATTGCCGCCTTGCGCCTTGACCATGTCGACGATCTCGCTGCCACTGGCATCGTTCATGTCAGCGACAACGATGTTCGATCCTGCGGCACTGAAGGCCAAGGTGATGGCACGGCCCATGCCACCAGCACCGCCGGTGACGATGGTCGTAGTGCCGGCGAAGGAGGCATCGAGATTACCGAGTGCGGACATGGGCGTCCTTTCGAGGGATTCGGGATTACTTGAGAATCACTCTAGTAAGTAACCCCTTGTTCTCGTGGGGAAATTTCGGCGAAATTGCTTCCGAAAACACGAAAGCGGCCACCCCGTGGAGGGTGACCGCTGTCGTGGTGAGGCTTAGTACGGCGATGCGCCACCGTCGACGTTGATCGTGGTGCCGCTGATGCCGGCGCCGAGATCCGAGGCGAGCAGTACGCAAGCAGCTGCAACTTCCTCGACCGTGTTCGGACGCTGGATGCAGGTAACCGAGTACATGATCTGTGCGAGGGCATCGAGATCCGGCAGGCCCATGGCCTCGACGGTCGCGGGGCCGGTCTCGTAGAACATGTCGGTGGGCACGAAGCCGGGGCAGATCGCATTCGCGGTGATGCCCTGGGTGCCGACCTCCTTGGCCACTGCCTTCATCAGGCCGATGATGGCGTGCTTGTTGGTGATGTAACCCGGCACTGCCATCGTTGAGATCTTGCCGTACATCGACGACATGCCGATGATGCGACCGTGCTGCTGCGGGATCATGTACTTGAGCGCACGACGGGTCATCCAGAAAGTCTGGTTGATGTTGAAGTCGAGCTCGTACTGCCACTCCTCGTCGCTCATCATGGCGACGGGCGCGGTGTTGGCAACGCCACCGGCGTTCGGAACGATGATGTCAACGCGGCCGAACTTCTCGACGGTGCCGTCGACCAGGGCCTCGATGTCAGCCTGCTTCGATGCATTGGCTGCGATGAAATGGAGACGATCGCCGCCACCCATCTCCTCGATGGCCTTCGCGCCCTTTTCGGGATTACGGCCGCTGACGACAACCTTGGCGCCCTCGGCGTGAAACGCCTCGGCGATTCCGCGGCCGATGCTGCGGGTGCTTGCGGTGATGACGGCTACCTTGCCATCCAACTGGCCCATCGAGACTCCTTCTAGCGGTGAGTGGACGTTACTCAAGCCTGGCTCAAGTAACGGGGCCAGCCTAGGCAGCCGTGCCCGAAATGTCAGCGGATTCAGGCGATCGTTATCGCTTGGTCACCCAAGGCAGGGACAAGCCCTGCCACGGGGCCGAATCCGGTCAATTCGGCCTCGGAGTCGGCCTCCAGCCAGGGCACCAGGACAAAGGCCCGCTCATGGGCCCGTGGGTGCGGGAGGGTCAATTCCGGGTCACCTGAGGTGACGCCGGCGTAATCGATGAGGTCAAGATCCAGGGTGCGGGGGCCCCACCGCACCTCACGGGTGCGATGCCAGGCGTTCTCGATGTCATGGAGGCGGTCTAGCAGCTCATGCGGGCTCAGTGAGGTGTCCACGACCACGACGGCATTGAGGTAGTCCGGCTGCTCGACTCCCCCGATCGGCGCGGTCGAGTAGACGGAGGACTCAGCCAGCACCGTCACGCCAGCAGTGGCAGTGATGGCCTCAACAGCACCAGCCAGGGCTGCGCGGGCGTCACCTAGATTCGCCCCGAGGGCGATGACCGCCCGAGTCATCAGCGTTCCCGGCGGATCGAGATGCTGACGTTGGTGAAAGGTACCGAGATGGGGGCATTGGGCTTGTTCACCGTGATTTCGACAGCAGACGCTGAACAGGCACCGAGAACTGCGGCAGCAATTCGCTCGGCCAAGGTCTCGATGAGGTCGTAACCCTCGCCGGTGATGTGCGAGTGCACGAGCTCGGCGATCACGCTGTAGTCGATCGTGCGAGTGAGATCATCTGATGCCGCGGCTGCGCGGATATCGGTGTCGAGAACCACATCGACAATGAAGGGCTGGCCCTCAGCTTTTTCTGACGCCAGGACGCCGTGGTAGCCGTGACCGGTGATGCCCGTGATCGTGATGCGATCGCTCATGCCTGACCTCCGGTTATCCATGCCTGACGCACGCGAAGAGCATCGCGCGTACGAGCCACATCATGTACCCGCAAATACCGGGCGCCGCGCTCTGCTGCGAGAGCCGAGATCACGGCCGAGGCCTCATCACGCCCAGCGGGGTCGCGCGGATTGCCATCATCGTCAGCGAGCAAAGCACCGAGAAAGCGCTTGCGTGACGCACCCACCATCACCGGGAAGCCCATGGCCACCAGGCGCGGAAGTCCGCGCAGCAGAGCCCAGTTGTGCTCGGCCTCCTTGGCGAAGCCGAGCCCCGGGTCGACGATGATGTTCTCGCGAGCGATTCCGGCCTTGAGGGCGTCTCGCACCCGAGCCGTAAGCTCATTAACGACGTCCATCACGACATCGTCGTACTTCGCCCACTTATCCATCTCATTCGAATGCGCACGCCAGTGCATCACGATGATCGGCACGTTCAGTTCGGCGACGACTGAAAACATGGATTCATCAGCAAGACCACCGCTGACGTCATTCACGTAGGTCGCACCGTGCTCAACAGCGGCGCGCGCGGTCGAAGCGCGCATGGTGTCGATGCTCACCGGCACGCCTGCCGCGACAAGTCCGTCGATAACCGGCAGCACGCGGCCGCACTCTTCGTCGGCAGACACTCGCACTGCCCCCGGACGTGTCGACTCGCCACCCACGTCGATGACGTCTGCACCCTCGCGATGGAGTCGGATTCCCGCATCAATTGCATTGGAGGCGTCGGCGAACTTGCCACCATCAGAGAAGGAATCGGGAGTGGTGTTGATGACACCGAAGACGATCGGGCCGAGCATTGGCAAACGAGTCAGAGTTTCGTCAGCCGACTGTGACATCGCTAGCGCCCCATGATGAGCGACATGGCCTCCGCGCGCGAAGCAGGGTCACGAAGTGATCCGCGAACGGCACTGGTGATCGTTCGAGAGCCCGGCTTGCGAACGCCACGCATCGACATGCACAGGTGCTCGCATTCCATGACGACGATCGCCCCACGCGGCTCGAGGATGCGCACCAGCGAATCAGCTACCTGAGTGGTCAAGCGCTCTTGAACCTGCGGACGCTTGGCGAAGATGTCGACGAGACGTGCGAGCTTGGAAAGCCCCGTGATGCGCCCATTGGCATTGGGGATGTAACCGATGTGGGCAACACCGTGAAAGGGAACCAAGTGATGCTCACACGTGGAGTAGAGCTCGATGTCCTTCACGATCACCATCTCGTCATGACCGGCATCGAAGGTGGTGGTGAGCACCTCTTCGGGAGTCTGGCGCAGGCCGCCGAACATCTCGGCGTAGGCACGTGCGACTCGAGCCGGCGTATCGCTCAGGCCATCGCGATCGGGATCTTCGCCGATGGCGATGAGCAGCTGGCGCACCGCCGCCTCAGCCGCGGCTGCGTCGAATTCACGAGTGACAACACCGTCAGGCAGCGAGACCCGATTGATGTCGGACATCAGATCTCGTACTCAGGCTTCTCGACTGCCACCGACTCGACGACATCAACCGAGCCGTTGCTGGCCTGACGCGAGGCAGCCTGACGCTGCAGTGCCTCGTGGGCGGCGAGCACCGGGCCATTCGTATCAGGGCGTCGGCGTGCAGAGCCTGTCCAGGCCGGGCGGGGCTCGCGAAGCGACAGTGCCTCGAAGATCGCCTCAATCTCAGCCTTGTCGAGGGTTTCCTTCTCGAGAAGGTCAACGACCAGTGCGTCGAGCACATGGCGGTTGGCTACGAGAACTTCGTACGCCTCCTGATGAGCGATCTCGATAAAGCTGCGCACCTCTTCGTCGATAGCCGCGGCGATCTCTTCGGAGTAATCGCGCACGTGACCCATATCGCGGCCGAGGAAAACCTCGCCCTGCTCCTGGCCGTAGCGAATCGCGCCGAGACGCTCGGTCATTCCGTACTGAGTGACCATTGCGCGGGCAACCGAGGTCGCCTTCTCAATGTCATTCGAGGCACCGGTCGTGGGGTCATGGAAGATCAGTTCTTCGGCCGCACGACCACCGAGCATGTAAGCGAGTGTGTTCTGCATTTCGCTGCGCGTCGTTGAGTACTTCTCCTGATCGGGCAGCACCATCGTGTAACCGAGGGCGCGACCGCGCGGCAGGATCGTGATCTTGTGCACGGGGTCGGTGCCGGGAAGTGCAGCGGCAACGAGGGCGTGACCGGCCTCGTGGTACGCGGTGATGAGCTTCTCGTGATCGTCCATCAGGCGGGTGCGCTTCTGCGGACCGGCAATCACGCGATCGATGGCCTCGTCGAGCGCTTCGTCGTCGATCTGGGTGCGACCAAGACGCGCAGTCATGAGCGCGGCCTCGTTCAGCACGTTCGCAAGATCTGCGCCGGTGAAGCCGGGGGTGCGCCGCGCAACTGCGCGAAGGTCGACATGGTCGGCCATCGGCTTGCCCGTCGCATGAACCTTGAGGATTGCCTCGCGACCATTGAGATCGGGGCGATCGACGGCGATCTGGCGATCGAAACGACCCGGACGCAGCAGCGCGGGATCGAGGATGTCGGGGCGGTTGGTGGCCGCGATCAAGATGACGTTCTGGGTGACGTCGAAGCCGTCCATCTCGACCAGCATCTGGTTGAGGGTCTGCTCGCGCTCATCATGACCGCCGCCGAGGCCGGCGCCGCGATGACGACCGACAGCATCGATCTCGTCGATGAAGATGATGGCCGGCGCATTCGCCTTGGCCTGCTCGAAAAGATCGCGCACGCGACTTGCACCCACGCCGACGAACATCTCGACGAAGTCAGAACCGGAGATAGAGAAGAAGGGAACACCCGCCTCGCCGGCGACTGCACGCGCGAGCAGGGTCTTACCGGTGCCGGGCGGGCCGTAGAGCAAAACACCCTTGGGAATCTTTGCGCCGACTGCCTGGAACTTCGCGGGCTCGGCAAGGAACTCCTTGATCTCCTGAAGTTCTTCGACCGCTTCGTCTGCTCCTGCGACGTCAGCGAAGGTGGTCTTGGGCATGTCCTTGCTGATGACCTTCGCCTTGGACTTGCCGAAGCTCATGATCTTGTTGCCGCCGCCTTGCATCTGGCCCATGAAGAAGAAGAGCAGGAAGACGACGAGGATGACCGGAAGCAGGGAGACGAGAAGCGTGACCAGCAGACTCTCGGTCGGGACCACGACGTTGTAGCCGCCGGGCAACTGGCCTGCATCAGCCTTCTCCTGAAGCAGCTGCTGCAGGTTGACGCCCTGGCCGGTGATGTAGGAGGTACGAGCCTTTGAGCCGTCCTTGAGGGTGAGCTCAAGTACCTGATCGCGATCGATCAAGGTTGCGGTATCGACCTTGCCCGCCTGGATATCGGCGACGGCAGCACCGGTGTCGATGTCCTCAGGTCCGCCCACGCTGCTGAGCAGGCTGGAACCGATCAGAACGGCGGCAATGGCCAGCACAATCCAGAAGATCGGGCCCTTGATGATGCGTCGGAAATCCACCTCATGAGGTTACCCCGTCGCCACGGGGGCCGCTCCCGCGGCTAAGGGGCTTCCGCCAAGGGCGGACGGCTCCTCAGGCTTCGGGGGCCAACGAGCAGGTCAGGCGCCGTACACGTGAGGGGCGAGGATCGCCACCGAACGCAGATTCCGGTAGTTCTGGGCATAGTCGAGGCCATAGCCCACGACGAACTCGTTGGGGATGTCGAATCCGCAGTACTTGGGAGTGATGGGCACCTTGACGGCGTCAGGCTTGCGCATCAAGGTGAACACCTCAACTGAGGCCGGGCCACGGGAGGAGAGATTGCGCAACAGCCACGAGAGGGTCAGACCCGAGTCGAGGATGTCCTCGACGAGGAGCACGTTGCGACCCGCGATATCTGCGTCGAGATCCTTGAGAATGCGCACCACGCCGCTGCTCTTGGTGCCCGAGCCGTAGGACGACACTGCCATCCAGTCCATGCCCACGTGCCGGGTCAGTGAGCGCGCGAGATCGGCCATCACCATGACTGCGCCCTTGAGAACTCCGACGAGAAGGAGATCTTGCCCTTCGTAGTCGATCTCAATCTGATCGGCGAGCTCCTTGATACGCGCGTGGATCTGCTCCTCGCTCAGCAGTACTTCGGCGAGATCGTTTCCGAGATCCTCAGCGTGCACGCATCACTCCATCTTCGGGGGCCAGACTGACAGCCTTCCATACTCGCGAGCCGCATTCACCCGCCCGGGCAGATTGAGGGTGCCCTGCCCATGCCAGCGGGTGATCAACTCGTCGATACCGGCGATATGACCAGCATCGAGTTCTGCACTGCCGCACCGCTCGCACATCACCTTGTAGATGCGAGTCCGGATTGCCTTGGGCATCGACTCGAGTGCGGCCACGTCAATGGAGCAGCCGGGCTGGGCATCGAGAACGTGCGTAGCAATCTCGACCATCGCCCATGCATCGAGGGCATCGGCATCGTCGCGAAGTAGCTGCGCCGAGCGCGCGAGACCGCCGATGACGCCATCGCCGAGGGTTTCCGCGAGCACGGGGAGTGCTTCACGCACGCGCACTCGCGAATACGACGGATCGGAATTGTGCGGATCACTCCACGGCGTGACCCCAATGCGTGCGCATTCCTCAGCCGCGCATTCATGCACGACAGCGCGCGCGATATCAAGCATGGGTCGTCGCCACATTCCGTTCGCAGGCGACATGGCAGAAAGTGATCGCGCGCCCGATCCACGTGCGAGCCGCAACAGCACGGTCTCGGCTTGGTCTTCGCGAGTGTGCCCGAGCAGCACCGCACCGGCGCCCAGGGAATCAGCGGTCGCACTCAGTGCTGCATATCGCGCATCGCGCGCTGCCGCCTCCGGTCCACCCGCCGAGCCAACCTGAACCTTCTCGATGACCACAGGATCAAGACCGAACGCTCGGCACGCATGTGCCGCTGCCTCGGCAACCTCCGCCGAATCGTCCTGTAATCCATGATCGACAATCACTGCACCAACGCGAAACCTCTGACGCTCCCCCACCCACGCCGTGCAGGCAGCGAGCGCGAGCGAGTCTGGGCCCCCTGAACAGGCCACGAGCACGAGAGCGTTGTCAGCGAGATCGACGCACGCCGCCTCGACGGCATTGCGCACTGCGACGGTGCCCTGCGTGCTCATGCTCAGCGTGCGTTAGTCGGCGCGTCAGGTGCCGGCGGGCGGCACGCGACTGCGACGAGTGAACTCGAGCCCTCAGATGACGCGGACCAGTCGCCGGCAGCAAACGGAATGAGCAACACGTCACCGCGCGCGACCTCATGATCGCCCTGAGAGGTGTGGATGATGCCGCGGCCTTCGGTTGCGAGCACGATGGAGAAACCAGCATCGACGCCAACAGCGCCCGCCGACGTGTCAATGCGCTGGGCACGGAAGTACGGGTCTGCGGCCGCGGGCATGATGCTGCGCAGCCCTGCAACATCGAGCTGATCACGGGTGAGCACGAGGCGATCGAGATCTGACGACGACACGGCCGAGAGATCAACCGCCTGAAGTGCCGTCTCGAAACCGAGGTCGAGGTGACCATCCTTGGCGCCATCGACGGCGAACTCGGCCCATTCCAGCAGGATCGAGAGGTCTGTGGGCTCTTGCAGTTCGAGGACGAAGACTCCATCGGCGACGGTGTGCGGAAGTCCGGCCGGAACCAGCATCGCGTCACCGGGGCGCACCACTCGTGTCTGTAGCGAACTGAGCAGCGCTGCGCTGTCTCGTTCGCGTACCCAGTCACTTACCTGGTCGAGGCTCATCGTGTCCTTGAATCCGACACCGACCTCAGCGCCCTCTGGCGCATCGAGCACATACCAAGCCTCGGTCTTGCCATGCGCGAGACCGAGATGGGTCTTGGAGAACGCGCGGTTCGGGTGAAGGTGAACCGGAAGACGCTGATCGAGGTCGAGCAGCTTCACTAGAACCTCAGTGCTCGTGCCATAGCGAGCGAGGTGTGCCGCGCCAAGCCACGCTTCCGGCTCCGAGTCGATCGCTTCGATCAGCAACCGTCCGTCGGGAAGCACGTTGAAACCCTGCGGTGCCTGACCAAAGCGTGCGGTTGTCGAGCCGATCCATTCCTCCGGGCGCTGCGGGCCGCCGGGGCCACGACGCAACTCGCCGATGCGATTACCGCCTCGGTAGAAGTGATCGAACTGATTGCACGGCAGGAGCGTGACCTGAGCACTCATCGGCATCCGCATTTCGCTAGTTGGTTCGCGATCTTGTCGACCGTAGCGCGTGCCGCGACCACGGAGGGGATCTTGTTGGCAAGTACTGCGAAAGTCAGCACCCGACCGTCATGATCGCGCACACTGCCGGCAAGCGCGACCGTGTCGTTGAGGCTGCCGGTCTTAGCCCGAACGTAGCCAATCGCCTGCTTCATGCCCTTGGCCGCGAATCGATCTGTGAGCGTGCCAGTCAGGCCGGCCACCGGAAGACCCGCAGCGATCGGCCACAGCACGCTTGCCTTGTCACCAGCAGTCGCAGAGATGACGGAAGCCAGCGCAAGCGGTGTGATGCGATCACGATGTGAGAGCCCGCTGCCGTCGACCAAAGTGACGCCCGCTGTCGGGATTCCGAGTTCATTCGCGGCAGCGATCGTCGAACTCGCACCCGTCTTAAACGTCGCCTTACCTGTTGACTTCAGGCCCACAAGATGGGCGAGGGATTCGGCGAGATCGTTATTTGAGTCGGTAAGCATCTGCTGCACGAGCGTGCCTACTGTCGGTGACTCAACTCGTGCGATCTCCGTTGATCCTTCAATTGGCTTCGCATTGGTGCCGAGCTTTGCCTTGGTGCCGTCGAGCTTGAGCAGATCGACGAACTTCTTGGCTGCCTCTCGCGCCGGATCCGAAACTCGGGCGAGGGACCGCTTGCTGACTCGTCCTTGATCGGTCATCAGCGCTGTGACCGGAGTGACAACTCCCGCTCCCGCCCAACTTCGTGACCAGCCCGGGGCGAATTCAGGACCGCTGAACAGCGAGTCGTCGTAATCGACGACCACGGCAGCATCGGCCGGCAGGGCGGCTGCAGTCCGCTTCGCGAGCTCAGAGAGGGAGGAGGCAGATCGCGGCTTGGTTCCGGTGACCAACGTGGCATCTCCACCTCCGACCAGCGTGAGGGTCGAGCCATCTGAATGAACCGTGGTGGCCAGTCGGCTCTCCGCCCCCAGCACATGCAAGGCGGCAGTGGCCGTCAGTAGTTTCGTTGTCGACGCGGGCACGTGAGGCATGGTCGACGCCCGGTCAAAGAGTGTCTCCCCCGTTGCGGGATCCAGGACGATCGCGGCGGCATCACCCATGGTGAGCGAGGTAAGCAACGGGGTCAGCTTCGAGGACAGACCGGTCGAGGTCGGCACCGGGGCGGTGGAGCCGGCAATGACCGTAGGAGTCAGCACGGGGCCGGGCGAGGCAGCAGATGCAGGATTCCCTCCGAGCACGAGCCCGATCGCGGCGATAAGGGTGACCGATGCCACAGGAAGTAAACGTTGCTGCAACGCGCCTCCTCCGCCTCTATAGCCTTGCTTCATAAGAGTATGACAATGGCACCTGTACCGACCAGGTCGCATCAGCGACCGCAAACCAAGGAAGGCTCCTCATGGAACCGCTCACCTTTGATGTGACGATCGAGATTCCTGCGGGCAGCAAGAACAAGTACGAGATCGACCACGAGACCGGGCGTATCCGCCTAGATCGCATGCTCTTCACTTCCACTCGGTACCCGCACGACTACGGCTTCATTGACAACACCCTCGGCCAGGACGGCGATCCACTCGACGCTCTCGTACTCGTCCAGGAACCGACCTTCCCGGGCGTGGTTATCCGTTGCCGCGCCGTGGGCATGTTCCGCATGACCGATGAAGCCGGTGGCGACGACAAGGTGCTCTGTGTTCCGCTCGATCCGCGCCTGGAGCACCTGCGCGATATCCACCATGTGCCTGAGTTCGATCGTCTCGAGATCCAGCACTTCTTCGAGGTCTACAAGGATCTCGAACCCGGCAAGAGCGTCGAAGGCGCAACCTGGGTCGGCCGTACTGATGCAGAGACCGAGATCAAGGCGTCATACGAGCGCGCGAAGACCACTGGCTACAACCACTGATCTCTGCTCACGTCAGTGACGTACGGCTAACTCGCTGATCGGTAGTCCAGTCGCGCACGAGCTATGACTTCTGCACGTTCGCCAATCAGGGAATCGAGAAAAGGCACCGTCACCGGTGCACTGAGATGAACGCTCACTGACTCACCATCGCTGTGCACTTCATCGAGCCTGACTCCCCTGAGGCCATCGGCAGCAACGACAGCTGCCACATTTGCTCGAACTACTCTCACGACAATGGCGGGGTCTAGTGCTGTCGCACGACTTGCACCGTGTGCGTAATACGCGTCGAGATCAATTGCCTGAGCACCGGCGAGAGCGGACGCATCGGCGATCGCCGCGAGATTGCGTCGTTGAATGAACAGCGCAGACACATCAGCCACGACTGCCAGGGCAAGAAGGCAGACCGCGACGAGAATGATGCCAAGCAGCATCACGCTTCCCGTGTCGTTGCGAACCTCACGACTCATTGCTCGCCTCGATACGCATCGACCGGCATGGTCCGTTGCGCAGTGATCGCGATCGATGTGCGCTCTTTACCTAAGAATGCGGGCATCCACGGCAGGTCAACTGCCCAGTCGAGTTCGACATGCACGGTTGACTCTGGCGCTAAGCATTGGGTGGACGAGCAGCTGACTCGAAGACTCCGCGCGGGCAAGGGGAATCCCTGGTCGGCGAGCGCGAGTTTGGCGGCAGCCGATGCTCTCGCTCGCGCCTCGGGGATGGTGTCAGCTGAGACAAAAGCGCGACCAGCCTCACGCACTGCAAGCGATGAGGCGACTGAGGCAGCCTGCACGCGCATGAGGCACATCGAGATGTATGAGAGTGGGATCAGTACGAGAACGCCGATCACGATGAATTCGATTACGGCACTTCCTCGATCACGCTCACGAGATCTCGAGTCGACAAGACTCACGCGCGCTCCTGGAGCGAATGGCCCTGCACGTGCATCGCAGTGGGACCAAGCAGGCCAATAAGCGGAAGGCGCGCATCGATGCTGACCGCCATCATCATGACTCCGCCACTCATGACCGGGTGGACTTCGATGCGCTCCACGGCAGATGCGGCGATCGACTCGTCAATTATCGCTCGGGCTCGTCGCTCTCCCGACGCCAGATTGGAGTCGGCGAGCGCCGCCGCTCGCGCCCCCTCGGCGGCGGCCGAAATCAGGACCGTGCGCACGTGCATCACCAGAATGATCTGGAGCACCGCTAGCGCTACGGCGATCAGGAGGGGTGCCACGACAACGAAGTCGACAATGGCGCTTCCACGATCATCGCGCCGAAGTGAGGTCATGGAGTCGATACGGAAGTGAGCGCACGATCGAGTACCCCGGTGAGCTGGTCATCAGCGATGAGCCAGATTGCCGTGACCAACCCGGCTGTCATCACCGAGACGAGAACCCAGCCGGGCACATCACCGCGATCATCGGTAGCTCGGACAGCTAGTCGAATTGAGTAGTCACGAAGTCGAGTGATCATGAGGAACCTTTCGTTAGTTGATGAACAGATGAAGACTTCGAAATCCGGGAAATAGTGCGATGAGCACCACTGTTGGCAGGACCAAGAAGACGACCGGGATGAGCATCGCGACGTCCTTGCGGCCGGCGGACTCCATCAGCCTGCGTGATTGAGCAGCTCGTGCATCGGCTGCTTGCGCACGAAGATGATCGGCGAGTGGTGTTCCGCGTTCCATCGCGAGCAGGAGTGCATCGACGAAGCGTTCCACTTCAGGCGATCCGGAAGCGGTGACGAGATCGTGCATGGCCATCTCGAACGGGGTTCCTAGTCGGGCGTCTGCAGCTGCGCGGCTCATCAGCGTTCCGAGTTCTCCGCTGGCCATTGCCCCAACACGAGCGAGCGCCGCGGGCGGTGGCTCACCTGCCGCCACAGCAAATGCGAGGATCTCAGCGAGATCCGGCAGTTCAGCTTCGATTCGTCGGACCGCATGTCGCTGTGCTCGAGAGCGGAATCTCGATCGAGTGAATTCTGCTGCCACACCACCCAGCCCGGCGAGAAGCAAAACCAGCACCCCTGGACTACCGCGCAGGGCGATTGCGAACCCCAGAAGAGCCCCCGCGCCCACGCCGGCAGCGACTGCCGTGAGTTGCTCGAGTCCGCTGACGCGCTCTGGTTGACCGTTGAACTTCAGGCCCCAGCGCGCAAAGGGCAGCAAGGCCTGCAGGGTCTGCACCGTCGAAGGTCGTTCATCGCGTACGTCAACGCGTAAATGCGGAACGAACGGAGTGATGCGCTCACGGAGGGTCAAGGGCGCGGTGGCCCTCAGCCGAGCGACAACCATCACGATGCCGCACGCGGCGAGAAGCCCCACCAGAGCTCCCGCCCATGATGTTGTCACGCCAGGCTCCTCGGCGCCGTCGGAAGCCTTCCGATCATGAGCATTACGCGGTACGCGACAACCGTGAGCCCTGCCGAGATGAGCACGATCAACGCACCGAGCGCGGACCGGTACGCAAGAGCGGCTTCCGGTCTCGTGCACAAAAGCGCCAGCGTGATCCACGGGGCAGCGACCGCGAGCCGTGCCGCAGAAACCGTCCAACTCTGACGGGCTTCGATTTCGCCGCGTGTGCGCATGTCAGCGCGCAAAAGTGAACTCAGAGTGCGCAACACCAGGCCAAGATCAGTGCCTCCCACGTCACGCGCAATACGTAGTGAAGCGATTACCCGGTCTGCGACGGGGTCCGCGAGTGCTGCATGCAAAGTGTCAAGAGCCGTTCCGAAAGACCCCGATACTCGATACTCAGCGGCAAATCTCGCAAACGCAGGTCGCAAGGCAGAGGGACCGCGCGTTGAGAGGTCGGCAAGCGCCTCCGGCAGTGCCATTCCTGCACGAACAGCAGAGGCAAGGGAATCCACGGCGTCCGGCCATGCACTGCGCACCGCAAGAGCTCGAGTGCGAGCCCTCCGGCGCAGTAGAAGAATTGGCACAGCCGAAGCGAGAAGGGCTGCGATCACCCCAACCATCGGGACAGACGTCACGAGGAGTGCACATGCACCACAGATCACCGCGCCGGCTGCCGAAGCAGAGATGACGGTGCCCGGCGTTGCGTGCACCAGCGCGGCTGAATCAATGAGGTTCTGCACTCGGCCGCGTCGTCGAGCACGGTGCACGGGGTGACTGATGGACATAAGGATGAGCAGCACGCCGATCGCCAGGCACAGGCCGACCAACGCACCCATCAGGCAACTCTCATTCGGGTATCGGTGTCGTAGAGCAGTTGCGCAATGTCGAACCCTGCTCGCTCGAAGCGCTCGGGGTGAGGCGGAAAGCCCCCGCGACGCTCGAGGCCAGAACCACGGTCGCCGAAAATCTCAGCAAGTTCGATCACCCCTTGCTCAACCCGCCCGGACAGGGCAGAAATCTCGCGCACGACCCGCTGACCGCTGGCAAGGGTTGCCACATGCACCACTAAATCGACGCTTCCGGCAACAGTCGGGACGACGAAATCACCGGGAATGTTCTGGCCTGCCAGCAGCGGTAGCGTGCAGAGCTTCGTGATTGCCTCGCGAGCGCTGTTTGCGTGGAGTGTCGCCATGGAAGGCATCCCGCTGTTCATTGCGACCAGGAGATCAAGGGCTTCGGCCTGGCGAACCTCGCCCACGATGAGCCGAGTGGGACGCATACGAAGTGCCTCGCGCACGAGGCGACGAAGGCTGACCTCACCTGTGCCTTCAAGGCTCGCATCACGCGTCTGCATAGGTACCCAGTCAGGGTGAGCCGTGCGAATCTCGAAGACTTCCTCGCAGCTGATGATGCGTTCATGAGAGGGAACGCAGCCGAGCAGCGCATTGAGCATCGTGGTCTTGCCCGCCTGCGTGCCTCCAGCCACGATGATGTTGAGCCCGCTCACCACTGCTGCCTCGAGAAAACCCGCCGCATGAGAGGTGACCGTGCCAAGGCCGACCAATGCGTCAATGTGTGCGGCTCTCACCACGAATCGGCGAATGTTCACCGACCAATGCGCACGTGTGATGTCGGGGATCACAACATGGAGGCGGCTGCCGTCAGCCAGCATCGCATCAACGAAGGGGTTCGAGAGGTCTAGTCGACGCCCCGATGCACGAAGCATTCGCTCGACCAGCTCACGGATCTCGCCCTCGCTCAGCACGATCGTCGTGAGCTCACTTCGACCGCCACGCGCGATGAAGACTCGTCCTGGCTCATTGATCCAGATTTCCTCGACACTCGGGTCGTCGAAGAGCGGCTGAAGTACTCCGTAGCCGGTGAATGCCGCGAGGAGTGTGCGCCGGGTTTCGGGTGACACGTCAGCAGGGTCAAGCTCACCAATGCATTCATCGATAATTGATCTCGCGCCAGCCGCATTCGCCATGGGATCGACAGCTGCATCGAGTAGTGCCGAGCGCACTCGCGCGTGAAGGTGGTCGAGCATGCTTTCCCCCGTCCGAGTCATAACTCGTCGACGGTAGGTCGATCAGTTGTCGTGCACCAGGGTCAGTTCACGAGCTGTGGATAACTAGGACGCGATGAAGCGATCCCACGCAGCTTTGACGAACTCCGGATGCTCCATCTGTGCCACATGACCAGAGTCGGGCAGCACCACGACGTGTGCATTCGGAAAGTACTTGGTGACCTTGTGTGCAGCGCTGGGATCAATGAGCGGATCCTTGCGACCGTAGATCACGAGCGTGGGGCAGGTGATCTTGGTCGCGAGCTTCCACGGACGCTGCGGGCCGCGATCAAGGAAGGTCTTCATCATCCCG
This sequence comes from Actinomycetota bacterium, assembly GCA_947449035.1. Taxonomy (GTDB): domain Bacteria; phylum Actinomycetota; class Actinomycetes; order S36-B12; family S36-B12; genus CAIKZY01. Next base: position 22,831 of record CANFQC010000006.1, on the reverse strand, counting down.
CGCAAAGAGGCGAGGAATGCATCGTTGGCATACGGGAAGTGCTCGCGCGACTTCGCCTCAACGACAGCCTCTTCGTAACGCTGCGGGGCAACTCGTGACGGATCGGCGAAGCAGAGATCGATGGAGCCCTGTACACGCTGCTCGACTGGCACGTTGAGGAACTTCTCGACCAACTTCTCACCGACACCTGGAACGGCGATGACGGGGAGGTGCACATTGCCCTTGCCGATGCTGAAGGTCGGCAGTGCGGGCGAGGTCATGGTCAGTGAACGCACCAAATCAGGTCGACGTGCTGCAATCTGCACCGCTACTGCGCCGCCGAGTGAATTACCGAAGAGATGAACCGGGCCACCACCGAGGTGATCGATGAGATCGACGACAGCACGCGCGTGCCCGAGTGGAGTCATGTCGCCATCCCGTGGTGGCGGTGACTGTCCAAAACCGCCGAGGTCAACTGCGTAGCCATCGACCTGATCGCGCATCGCATCCATGAGGTCGGTCCAGTTGAGCGAGGATCCGCCAAGACCGTGGATGAATATGGCGACGGGAAGACCGGGCTTCGTGGGCTCGGCATGACGTACCGAGAGCGTGCGATGCGCCAGGGCCACATCAGAGCGGGGCCACGGCGGAGCGAGCGCGGTTTCGGTCACGAGACCAGGTTACCCAAGACCGCCCCAGCATGGTTACCCGTCGGTAGGGTTCTTTCCATGACCGCCGAGACCGTGCGCGCTGCTCGCCTGCCGAAGGCCGAGCGCCGTGCGCAATTGCTCGAGGCGGCGCTCGAGGTCTTCTCCGCTGACGGATACCACTCGGCGGGCATGGACCAGATAGCCGAGCGAGCCGGGGTCACCAAGCCGGTGCTCTACCAGCACTTCCCGAGCAAACTCGATCTTTATCTGGCTTTGCTCGACTCGGCAATCAGCGAACTTCTCACCGCCACCAACGCGGCAATCGCCTCGACCTCCGACAACAAGCAACGCGTACGCGCCACCCTCGATGCTTACTTCGGCTTTATCGATGCGCGTAAGAGCGGCTTCCGTCTCGTGTTCGAGAGCGATCTGATGAACGAGGCTGCCGTGCGCGAGCGAGTGGAGAAGGCCGAGTCGGCGATCGCGGAATCGATTGCTCGTGTCATCGCCACCGACACCGGCCTTCGCGAGGATCAAGCTCTCCTGCTGGGCTCAGGGCTCCAGGGCACGATGGAGATCTCCGCACGCAGGTGGGTTCGAGACCCGGGTGAGATCACTCGCGAGGAGGCAGCCGAACTCGTGGCCACCTTGTGCTGGCGGGGTATCGGCGGATTCCCGCTGACACACCCCCCGGCCTAGCTTTGCTCCTAGAAGCCAGACCATTTCGTCGACGGCGTAACCCCGCCCCGGGGCGTTGCAGCGGGCCGCGTGAGAGCATTGAGCCGTAGGTCCGCATAGACAAGGGAGATAGACCGTGGAGATCAAGGTCGGTGTCGAGAACACCCCGCGCGAGGTCGCACTCGAGAGCGAGCAGACACCTGAGCAGGTCACCGCTGCAGTCGAGGCCGCTCTGGCCAACGGCACCGTGCTGTCGCTGACCGACGATCGCGGTCGCACCGTGCTGATCCCCGGCGCGAAGATCGCGTATGTCGAGATCGGCGCACCGTCATCGCGCCGCGTGGGCTTCGGCTCGCTTTAACTCGCCCCTGCAAAGTCTCGCTACGCCGCGAGACCAAGCGCTGTCATACGTCGAGTGTGATTCTCGGTAAGTCGCGCGAGCATGCGACCCATCTCTGCGAGATCAGCACCCGGCCGATCTACTCCACCGACGATCAATGACGAGAGCGCGTCACGTTCGGCCGCAACCCGCTGCGCCTGGGATAACGCTTCGCCGACAAGCCTGCGGCCCCATAGTGCGAGGCGACCAGCAACGCGCGGATCAGCGTCGATAGCCGCCCGCACACGATCAACGACGAATGCGGAATGCCCAAGGTCCTCGCAGACAGTCTCGACAAGTTCACGTGTGCGCACGTCGACATACCGAGAAATCTCACGATAGAAATCGATGCCTATTCCATCGCCGACATATGCCTTCACCAAACCTTCAAGCCAATCACTGGGCATCGTGTGCGAGTGAAACTCGGCGTAGGACATCTTGAATGGAGACATCGCCGCCTCGGGATCGACACCCAGTTCAATAAGGCGATCACGCAGATGCCTGAAGTGACGGAACTCGGCATTGGCCATCTCAGCCAGCGCCGACTCATCGCCGACAGTTGGTGCCAACGCCGCATCAGAGGCCGTGCGCTCGAAGGCCGTGAGCTCGCCATAGGCGAGAACGCCGAGGAGATCGATGACCGCTTCGCGGTAGACCGGATCAGTCTCCAATGCGGACGGATCGGGCGCACTGAAGTCGTCGATCGGCTCCCCTAGGGGCATTTCCTGCTCAGCAGTCATAGTGATTCCAGGGTATCGGGGGTCGACGGGTAGAGTAATCACTAATTACAAGGAGAATTTTGACTACTGACAGCGTTACCGCCGTCGACCCCACCACTGCACCAACCTTCGCAGAGCTGGGCACCGACCCCCTTATTTCCGCCGCACTTGCCGCTGACGGCATTCACACGGCATTCCCCATCCAGGCCGCCTGCATCGGACTTGCCCTTGAGGGCAAGGATCTGATCGGCCAGGCCAAGACGGGCACCGGCAAGACCCTCGGCTTCGGCATTCCGCTGCTGCAGCGCGTCGACATGACTAACGACGGTCGTCCGCAGGCACTCGTGATCTGCCCGACTCGCGAACTCGGCCTCCAGGTTGCCACTGACCTCGAGCGCGCCGGCCGCGAAAAGGGCGTGCGCGTTCTCGCCGTCTACGGCGGTCGTGCTTACGAGCCGCAGATCGAAGCACTCAAGAAGGGCATCGACGTTGTCGTCGGTACGCCCGGCCGCATCATCGATCTTGCCCAACGTCGCGACATGGATCTCTCGCAGGTCAAGGTGCTCGTGCTCGACGAGGCCGACGAAATGCTCGACATGGGCTTCCTGCCCGACGTCGAGCGCATCGTGGCGCAGGTTCCCGCCGTGCGCCAGACGATGCTGTTCTCGGCAACGATGCCCGGCACGATTTTGAACCTCGCGCGTCGTTACATGACCCAGCCAACTCATATTCGTGCCGGCGAGATCGGCGACGACAACGCCACCGTCGATGCAATCGAGCAGCACGTGTGGCGTGCTCACCCGATGGACAAGATCGAGCTCGTCGCACGAATCCTCCAAGCCGAGGGCCGCGAACTCGTCATGATCTTCACCCGCACCAAGCGCAAGGCTCAGAAGATCTGTGACGAACTCACCGAGCGAGGCTTCGCCGTCGGCACCGTCCACGGTGATCTCGGCCAAGGCGCACGCGAGCAGGCCCTTCGTGCCTTCCGCAATGGCAAGGTCGATGTTCTGGTTTGCACCGACGTCGCAGCGCGCGGCATCGACGTCGACAACGTCACGCACGTCATCAATTACGAGTGCCCTGACGACGAGAAGACCTACCTGCACCGCATTGGCCGCACCGGTCGCGCTGGGGCAACTGGTACTGCTGTCACCCTGGTCGACTGGGAGGACATCGCTCGCTGGCAGATGATCGATCGCGCCCTGAAGCTTCCCTTCAAGGATCCGATTGAGACTTACTCGAGCAGTGATCACGTCTACATCGGCTTGAAGATCCCCGCCGGCACCACGGGCAAGCTGCCGAAGTCACAGCGCTCACGCGAGGGCCTCAGCGCCGAAGCAGTTGAGGATCTTGGCGAGACCGGCAAGAAGCCGAAGTCAGACGGCGATCGCGGTCGTGGCCGTGAAGGCGGCCGTGGCGGCGACAAGCACGGCGGTCACAAGGACGGTCACAAGAAGCATGATGATCGTCCGAAGTCCGATAAGCCTCACGTCGAGAAGCCGAAGGCAGACGCTGACCCCGATGCCAAGGCCAAGCAGGCTCGCCAGCGTCGTCGCACTCGTGGCGGCCAGTCCGCCGGGAGCGCCTCCGCTACCGAGAGCTAGTTCTTCCCGAGCACGACTTTCGCAAGGGCGCGGTATTCCACCGCGCCCTTCGCAATGTCCGGGTCTAGCCAGAAACGGCACGCGGTTGTATCTTGAGAACTGCGAAGGGCACTAGCCCTGAGAAGTGAGCTCGGCAGCCTTCCGGACGGTCGGCGAGCCGGGCTTCGCGCTTTCAGGAGTCCGTGAGGTCGATGAACTCGACCGATTCACCCAGCCCTGCTTTCCATTCGCCGCCCCGCGCCCAAGCCCAAGCGATGGCATCTGCTGCCCACAACAAAGGCTCCTGCCGAGGTCGCATCCAGCCGTATGAGAACCCGGCTTCAAGTTTTCTGATGCGCGTTGCCTCGAACATGCGCTGGCGATCAAACTCGAGCACTGAATCATCTTGCTCAATGCAGATGCGAGAGAACCTTCGGGATTCCGCTTCGTACATGAGTCGCTCAAGGCACTGTCTTCGTTGATCTCGGGGAGCGAGAGTTGGATCGGCGCCGAGTATCAGTCCTCGCATGCCAATCCTTAGAAGGACATCAACAATTACACGTCGACGCACGTCACGTTCGGACTTGAAGTGCAAACGCTCTTGTCCCGGAAGCAGCAGTCTGGTCAGGGATATTCGAGCCGTGCGGAGCTCTTCCTGACGAAAGCACGCTGCAGCCAATAGAAGCGAGTGACTCTTGTTTTCGTCGACGAATACATGTTGGTTCACGCCGGAGTCGTCTCAGACACCGAGGCCCGACCGAGCGGAAGAGGCGAATTCCAGACGACCACTTGTCGATCCAACAGATCGTCAGCCAGCGAATCGAATGCTCGTCCACAGCGGGGGCAGCGCTCTAACGGTGGCCGAGCACTTTCTGGGCAAGGGCGCGGTATTCCACCGCGCCCTTCGATTTTGGCGAAGTGGCGAGAATGCTTCGACCAACGGCCGGGGCCTCAGCAAAACGGATTGAGCGCGTGATCGGCGCGAGCACCTCGACCTTGTAGCGCGGCCCGAGATCATTGAGCACGGCCTTGGCGTGCGCGGTGCGTCCGTCGTAAAGGGTCGGAAGAATTCCGAGAACGCGAAGTCGCGGATTGATGAGGCGTTTCACGTCAGCGACGGTTTCCATCAACTGGCCCACGCCACGATGTGAGAGCGTCTCGCACTGCAGCGGGATGATGACGTCATCCGCAGCAGCGAGGGCATTGATCGTGATGATTCCGAGCGACGGCGAGCAATCGATGATCATCCAGTCATAGTTATTCGCAACCGTCGCGAGCGCGTCTCGCACAACGAACTCGCGGCCACTTCGCGACGCAAGAAGTTGATCGGCGCCCGCGAGATCAATTCGGGCCGGCAGTAGATCAACGCCGTCGGCAGTCGTAAGCAGTACATCGGCAATCGCCGTGCCCCGAAGAACATCCATCGCACCGCGCTCGAGATCTTCCGGATCCCAGCCGAGACAGAAGGTGGCGCACGCCTGGGCATCGAGATCGATGAGCAGCACCCGCTGCCCGGCCTCGACGAGGGCGGCGGCGAGGTTGACGGCCGAGGTGGTCTTGGCCACCCCGCCTTTTTGGTTGGCCAGGGCAAGAATTCGTGCCATCTGCCCTGCCTCCCCTCGAATGGCGCTGTGGCCTGCAAGCCTAGGCAGGTGAACTCGATGAGTCATCGCCGCGGGGTTTCATCACGACCCCTCACGGGTAGGACCCTCTAGTGACGGCCGACCGTGAACTCAAGTGGGATCTCCCCTGGGATGACACGGCCCCTGCTCAAGCTCGCCGATTGCTTGCCTCAGCCCTTGGCCCTCGTGCTGCTGACGACCTGCTCCTGATTGCCTCTGAACTCGTCACCAATGCTTACCGACACGGGCTTGCTCCGCTCCTTCTCTGCGCTCGCCAGGATGACTCGCAGGTCGAGGTCGAGATTGAGCAGACCACGTCAGAGACTCGACCTGAAGTGCGTGAAGTCGACGAGTCATCACTCGGTGGCCGCGGGCTCTTGTTGGTTAACCAGTTGGCCGATGCGTGGCAGTGGACGGAGTCAGAGGGACGGCTGCGCGTCAGCGCGATTCTTCGACTGCGCTAGAGCAAGCCCTGCTCGGCCATGTAATCGAGTAGCCCGGGGCTGGTCTGAAGTTCGCGAATCTCGTCAAGGCTGAAGAACCCTGCGTCTGTCGCGTCATCGCCAGGTCGTACTGGAAGACGATCCTTGGTGTGCATCAAGAACTCGCGAATATGGAACGTGCCGCCTTCAGGCGCAGGTCGAAGGGCCGGACCGAGCTCGCGATCGATCGTGACGTGCAGCCCGGTCTCCTCCATCACTTCACGAATGATGGCGTCCTCTGAGGTTTCGTCGGGCTCCACGCGGCCGCCGGGGAAGGACCACTTCCCACGCGCCGGTTCATTCGCACGACGAACGAGGCAAATCCGCTCATCGGTGTCGAAAATGACAGCGCCGACGCAGGGGATCATCTCCCCTGCATCGGCGTCAGTCGAGTCAGTCATTACGAACGAGTCTTGTATTCCTCGAGCAGGCGCCGCGCGATGATCATGCGCTGGATGTCTGCGGTGCCCTCGCCGATGAGCAACATGGGTGCCTCGCGGTACAGTCGCTCTATCTCGTATTCCTTCGAGTAGCCATAGCCGCCGTGAATGCGGAAGGAATCCTCGACGACCTCTTTGCAGTACTCGCTTGCGAGGTACTTGGCCATGCCGGCTTCCATGTCATTGCGCTCGCCGGAATCCTTCTTCCGCGCTGACATCACCATCATCTGGTGAGCAGCCTCAACCTTGACGGCCATGTCGGCCAGGCGGAAAGCAACTGCCTGATGCTCGTGGATCGGCTTGCCGAAGGTCACGCGCTGCTGCGAGTACTCGACACCCAGCTCGAAAGCACGAATCGCGATACCGCAGGCACGCGCGGCCACGTTGACGCGGCCGACCTCGACGCCGTCCATCATCTGGTAGAAGCCCTTGCCCGTTTCGCCACCGAGAAGGTCGTCGTTGCTCAGCTGCAAGTTGTCCATGACGAGCTCAGTGGTGTCGACACCCTTGTAGCCCATCTTCTCGATCTTGCCCGGGATGGTCAGACCAGGGCGCACCTCGCCGAAGCCCGGGGTCTTCTCGATGAGGAAGGTCGACATCTTCTTGTAGACCGAAGCACCCTCGGGGGCATCTCCATCGGTGCGCACGAGAACAGCGACGAGAGTCGACGAGCCGCCATTGGTCAGCCACATCTTCTGGCCGGTGAGCTTCCAGCCGTCGCCGTCGCGCACGGCCCTGCTAGTAATGGCCGAGACGTCCGAGCCGCAACCGGGCTCCGACATCGAGAAGGCGCCGCGCACCTCGCCGGTCGACATGCGGGGCAGGTAGTTCTGCTTCTGCTCCTCGGTACCGTGCTGCATGAGCATGTAGGCCACGATGAAGTGAGTGTTGATGACGCCACTGACCGGCATCCAGCCGCGGGCGATTTCCTCAACCACAAGTGCGTAGGTGAGCAGTGATTCGCCCAAGCCCCCGTACTCCTCGGGGATCATCAGGCCGAATACGCCGAGCTCCTTGAGTCCTTCGACGATCTTGGTCGGGTACTCATCCGCATGCTCGAGCTCCTGCGCAACGGGAATGATCTCGTTGTCGACGAAGTCGCGCACGGCAGCCAGGATTTCCTGCTGCACATCGGTAAGTCCCTCGGTTTGCGCTAGACGCGGCATGGTGACTTCCTCTTCTGCGTGGGTCGTTATTCGGCTTGTATGTCGTGCTGAGTGTTACGCCTCGGGCGGGGTGAATGAGGTGGTGCGCGCCATGCCCGCGGCGCGGCCCTTGGCGGAGACGACGAGCGCCATCTTGCGGCTGGCCTCATCAATCATCTCGTCTCCCAGCATTACCGCACCTCGAGCGCCGCCGGCGGCTGAGGTGTAGTAGTCGTACGCGTCGAGGATGAGCTCGGCGTGGTCGTAATCGCCCTGGTTCGGTGAGAAGACCTCATTGGCTGCGGCGACCTGATCGGGATGCAGCACCCACTTGCCGTCAAAGCCGAGTGCGGCAGAGCGACCAGCGACACGGCGGTAGCCCTCAAGATCCTTGATCGCCAGGTACGGGCCGTCAATGGCCTGCTTGTCGTGGGCACGAGCAGCCATGAGGATGCGCATCAAGATGTAGTGGTACGCGTCGCCGACGTCGTATCCCGGGGGCTGCTCGCCAACGACGAGTGACTTCATGTTGATCGAGGCCATGAAGTCAGCCGGGCCGAAGATGATGGTCTCTACGCGCGGGCTCGCCGTGGCGATCGCGTCGACGTTGATCAGGCCGAGTGCGTTCTCGATCTGCGCTTCGATGCCGATGCGACCAACCTCGAAACCGTTCGACTTCTCGAGCTGAGTGAGGAGGAGATCGAGCGCGACGATCTGCTCAGCGGTCTGAACCTTCGGAAGCATGATGCAGTCGAGGTTCTGGCCGGCACCTTCGACAACCTCGATGACATCGGCGTAGGTCCACTGGGTGGTCCAGTCATTGACGCGCACCGAGCGCACCTTGCCCTCGTAGCCGCCCTCATTCAGCGCCGCGACGATGTTCTTGCGCGCATCAGGCTTGGCCAAGGGCGCGACGGCGTCCTCGATATCCATGAACACCTGGTCAGCGGCGAGGCCCTTGGCCTTCTCGAGCATCTTGGGGCTAGAACCCGGAACGGCCAGGTTCGAACGGCGTGAGCGCAGCATGCGGTCCTCCTCGGAAACTTGTGGACACAAGAATATCGGGAGTCCTAGTAATTCGTCCAGGGCCGAACTCTCGAAGTGATGGAGCCCACTTTGCCGCAATCCCTCGTGGAGCGGGTCTCCACCGAGGTGATCTAAGCCACTTGGGCCATCCCGATCGGTGGGACGAGTCTCGAGCCCGCCGAGGAGCGAAAAGCGAGTGACGGATGAGGCTTGAGGGGCGGTAGCCTTCCTCCGTGACGACCAGCGCCGCAACGAGGATCTTCCTCGCCCGCCTCTCGGGGATCGGTGTCTTCGATTCCAATGGCGATCAGGTCGGCAAGGTCCGCGACGGGGTCATGGTGCTGCGCACCGGACTGAACCCCCCTCGACTGACCGGCCTCGTGGTCGAGGTTCAACCACGCCGACGCATCTTCGTTCCGATGACCAAGGTCACCGCCATCGATGCCGGCACCGTCATCGTCACCGGTGCACTGAACCTTCGCCGATTCGAGCAGCGTCCGAATGAAACTCTCGTCGCTGCCGAGCTTCTCGATCGCACGGTCGACCTCGTTGCATCCAGCGAGCAGGTCACCGTGCTCGACATGGCAGTGGAGCAAAGTCGCACGCGTGACTGGTTCGTGACTCAACTGTTCGTTCGTCGCGGAGGCGCGGGCTTCCGCCGCAAGCACGAGAAGTTCGTCGTCGACTGGGAAGACATCCGCGGGCTCTCGCTTCCTTCAGTGGATCAGCCTGCTGAGCAGTTGCTCTCGGTTCTCGAGTCGATGGTTCCCGCTGACCTCGCGAACGCACTTCGCGATCTTCCTGACAAGCGTCGTATCGAAGTCGCGCGTGAACTCGATGACGAGCGCCTTGCCGACGTGCTTGAGGAAATGCCCGAAGAGGATCGGGTTGAGATCTTGCAGGCCCTTGAGGCCGAGCGAGCTGCTGACGTTCTCGAAGAGATGTCTCCCGATGACGCAGCTGACCTCATCTCCGAGCTGCCTCCGGAGCAGGCCGCTGACCTTCTCGAGCGCATGGAGCCTGAAGAGGCTGATGACATTCGTCGACTTCTGTCGTACGACGACTTCTCCGCCGGCGGCATGATGACCACCGAACCGATCGTGCTGCCGCCCGATGCGACGGTCGCTGATGCGCTCGCTCAGATTCGCAATGCCGATCTTTCGCCCGCACTTGCGTCACAGGTGTACGTCACGCGTTCCCCTACGGAGACCCCTACGGGCAAGTTCCTTGGCACCTGCCACTTCCAACGTTTGCTCCGCGAGGCGCCTGGCACATTGGTGTCCGCAGTCATCGACACAAGTCTCGAGCCCATCACTGCTGATGCCCCGCTGGCCGAGGTCACTCGTTACTTCGCTGCCTACAACCTCGTAGCCGTGCCTGTCATCGACGAGAACGATCGACTTCTCGGAACCGTGACCGTCGACGACGTCATCGACCACATGCTGCCCGACAACTGGCGTGAGCAGGATTCAGATGGCTAGCCCGCGCAAGGGCAAGGCGCCCCGCCTCGATCAACCGATGGAGCGCGGCCGTTCACTGCGCCCGTCATACGATCCCGAGACGTTCGGTCGCGTGTCCGAGAAGGTCGCACGCTACATCGGCTCCTGGGCATTCATCGCCTGGATGACCAGTTTCGTCGTCATCTGGGTCGGCTGGAACACCCTGGCTCCCGAGCAGTGGCAGATCGATCCGTTCCCGTTCATCTTCTTGACGCTGCTTTTGTCACTGCAGGCCTCGTATGCCGCGCCCCTGATCCTGCTTGCGCAAAATCGCCAGTCTGACCGCGACCGCGTGCAGTACCAGGAGGATCGTGCGCGCACCGAGCGTCTGCTCGCCGACAGTGACTACCTCGCACGTGAGATCGCCGGTCTGCGCCTAGCCCTCAACGATGTCGCCACGCGTGACTACGTGCGTGGAGAACTTCGCGACCTCCTCGATGATCTCGCCGATCGCATCAAGGAGAGCAAGTCAGAGCCCGAGGAGCCCACCTCCTCGAGCACGCCTTCGGCCTGACACCTACCATCGTGGGCATGCCCACTCCTGATCTCTCCGCCATCGAGGCTGCCCTCGCCACCGTCAAGGATCCGGAGATCCATCGTCCGATCACCGAGATCGGCATGCTCAAGGGCGTTGACATCTCCGGCGGCATCGTCACAGTTGGCGTCTTCCTGACAATCTCTGGCTGCCCGATGCGCGAGACCATCACCGACCGCGTGGTCGCTGCTGTCAGCAAGGTGCCGCACGTGACCGAGGTCCTGGTCGAACTCGACGTCATGAGCGAGGAGCAGCGCGCAGAGCTCAAGAAGTTGCTCAGTGGCGGTGCCGATGATCGTGAGATTCCGTTCTCGCAGCCCGGTTCACTCACTCGTGTCTACGCGATCGCTTCCGGCAAGGGCGGTGTCGGAAAGTCTTCACTCACTGCCAACCTCGCGGCGGCAATGGCTGACATGGGCCTGTCAGTCGGCCTGGTCGATGCAGACATCTACGGTCACTCGATCCCGCGCATGCTCAATGCGAGCACTCCCCCCACTCAGGTCGAGGGCATGATCATGCCGCCGACCGGTTACGGCGTGCGTGTCATCTCCATGGCACCGTTCAAGCCCGGCGGAGTTACTCAGCCCGTTGCTTTCCGCGGCCCCATGCTGCATCGCTACCTCGAGTCATTCCTGAAGGACGTCTACTGGGGCGATCTCGACGTACTACTTCTCGACCTTCCACCCGGAACCGGCGATATCGCGCTGTCGACCGCGAGCCTTCTACCCGGAGCAGAACTCGTGCTCGTCACGACTCCGCAGGCGGCAGCAGCTGACGTTGCTGTGCGCGCCGGAACCCTTGCGGCACAGACACATCAAAAGGTTGCGGGCGTCATCGAGAACATGAGCTCATTCCCCTGCCCGAAGTGCGGAGAGCCGATGGATCTCTTCGGCATTGGCGGCGGTTCCCTCGTCGCCGAGCAACTCACCGAGGTTCTCGGCACGAATGTGCCACTACTCGGCAAGATCCCCTTTGACGTAAAGCTGCGCGAGGGCGGCGACTCCGGTCATCCGCTGGTACTCAGCGACCCTGAAGCCCCGGCATCGCTGGCCATCCGTGCAATCGCAGAACAACTCGGTAAGCGACCACGTGGTCTGGCCGGGTTGTCTCTCGGCATCAGCCCCAACCGCAAGTAGTACGACTGGGCGCGCAGGTTCACTTTCACCTGCGACTCGTGAGCGCTGCACCCAGCACACGAGAGCTCTCGTGCGAAATGTCTGCGCGTCCTCGCTCCTAAAGTGAGTACTTTCTTGCTTCCATCTCACTAGATTCACCCTCATAGGCCTCGCCTCAAGGCTGTGGCCCTGATGAAGGGAACCGCATGTCAGACCAAGCTCAGCGACTAGGCGGCAAGAAGAAACTCTCCCTGCTTGATGCCATTGCTCAGTCCGTTGGCTTCATGGGACCGGTCTTCTCGATCGCCTTCCTCGTGCCACTTCTTGTCGGACTCAACGCATCAGGCAAGGGCGCAGGTGCTGCAGTGCCCCTGTCAGTAGTCATCGCTGCCGTGGGCGTTCTTGGACTCGGTTGGATCGTGGCGCAGTACTCCAAGCGAATCCAGGCAGCAGGTTCTCTCTACGACTACGTGACTGATGGTCTGGGCAGCAAGATCGGCGGCGCAGCCGGCTACCTTTACTACATCGGCGTGATCGCACTTGGCGGCGGCATTCTCATCATGATTGCCGGAACCTTGCATGACACCCTCGATGCCGAGTTCGGGAACCCGATCCTCAACACCCTCGGCTGGTCAATAGTCCTCATGATCATCGTGGGTCTCGTGCTGTATCTCGGTGTCGCAATCTCGACTCGAGCACAGCTTGTTCTTGCTCTCTTCTCGATCGCTGTAGTGCTCATCTTCTTCATCGTCGTAATCGCCAAGGTCGGCGGCGACAACAGTGTCAGCACCGCCTTCAGCCCCAGTAGTTCGCCTGATGGCTGGACAGGAATTCTCTTCGGAGTTCTCTACGGCGTTCTGCTCTTCACCGGTTTCGAGACCTCCGCCAATCTCGGCGAGGAGACCAAGAACCCCAAGCGCGATATCCCTCGTGCGGTTCTCATCGCAGTCCTGGCCATCACGGGCTTCTACATCATCGGCGCGTATGCGCAGGTGGCCGGCTACCACTTCAGCATTGACGCGATCGGGCAGAACGCGGGCGCCCCGCTCTTCGGACTCGCTGGCCCTGTCGAGGACGGTGGATTCGGGTCAGTGTTTATCCGCCGCTTGCTCGAAATCGTTGTCGTGCTCGACATGCTGGCTGTGCTGATCGGCTGCTCCGTCGCTGGTTCGCGAGGCCTTTTCGCCATGGCTCGCGACAACCGACTGCCGAAGGGCATAGCGAAGGTTTCACGTCGAGGTACTCCGCTTGCCGCAAGCGTCGTGGTCTTGGCGCTCTTCGCGATAGTGATCGTGCTTACGGAATGGGTCGAAGGCTTTGTGGCGCTCGAAGGCCTTCCGCATTACGTGGCGGTCTTCAGTTGGCTATCCACTGTCGGTGGTTTTGCACTGGCCTGCATCTATCTGTTGATGGCCGTCGGCGCGATTCGTGGGCTCAAGGATCATCCGAAGCAGTGGGCCGTGTATCTCGCGGCATTGGTCGGCATCGTGGTTACCGGCGCGGCAATCTTCGGAACGGTCTACCAGGTCACGTCGCCGACGATCTACGCCGTGTACTTCGCGCTCGCGGTGTTCATCGTTGGTCTCCTCGCATCATTCGCACTGAAGACACGCTCGACCGCGCTGTCGGACTTCTCGGGGCTTACCGCCGAGGAGCAAGGTCCGGTCAAGCTGTAAGCCAGTACAAGAAAGAAAGGGGCTCGGACACCTGGTGTCCGAGCCCCTTTCCTATGTCGATGTTTAGTCGCGACCGCGCGAGCGGGAGTACGACGGCTTGCCGCCGCCGCTACCGCTACCTGTGCGACGCGGGCCACCGCGGTTGAAGCCACCACTGCGACCGCCACCTTGTCCATACGGCTTCGACGGACGCTCGCGCTCCTTCGGCGGCTCCCACGGGACACCGGTCGGGGTCTTGGCACCAGTGATCGAGATGAGCTCGGAGTCACCCGGGCGCACGCGAACGATCATCGGGTTGACGCCGGCCTTCTTAGTCAGAGATTCGACGAACTTCTGCTGGCGCGGTGACGACAGAGTGACGACCGTGCCCTCCTCGCCGGCACGAGCAGTACGCCCGGCGCGGTGCAGATAGTCCTTCGGGTCAGTCGGTGCATCGACATGCACGACAAGGCTGATGCCATCGACGTGGATACCGCGAGCGGCCACGTCAGTTGCCACGAGTGCGGGAGTCACGCCCTCACGGAAGGCATTGAGCGTGCGCGTGCGCACGGCCTGGGTCTTTCCACCGTGCAGCGCGCCGACAGGGATGCCCTGGGCGCAGAGGTACTCAGCGAGACGATCGACCGCCGCCTGGGTGCGCACGAAGAAGATCGTGCGTCCCTCGCGTGCGCCGATCTCCGCGGAGATCTCGTCTTTGTCCTTCGGATGGATGATAAGAACAGCGTGCTCCATCGTGTCGACGGGAGCATGCACCGCGGCGAGTGAATGACGAGCCGGGTTGTTCAGGTAACGCTTGACGAGATGATCCACATCGCCATCAAGGGTGGCACTGAACAGCAGGCGCTGGCTGCCTTCCTTGGTGCAGTCGAGAATCTCGCGCACGATTGGCATGAAGCCCATGTCAGCCATCTGGTCGGCTTCGTCGAGAACCGTGACGCAGACATCGGAAAGATCGCACGCACCGCGATTGACGAGGTCCATCAGTCGACCGGGGGTGGCCACCAGGATCGGAACTCCGCGATCGAGGGCGAAGAGCTGCTTCTGGTACGGCATGCCGCCGGCGATCAGGCGAACCTTCAGTCCGATTGAGTCAGCGAGCGGGGAGAGTGCATCGTTGACCTGCATCGCGAGCTCGCGAGTCGGAACGAGCACGAGGCCCAGCGGCTTATTCGGGTATGCCTTCTTGCCCGCGAGGCGGGTGAGCATCGCCAAGCCGAAGGCCAGGGTCTTGCCCGAACCGGTCTGGCCACGGCCGAGGATGTCGCGCCCGGCGATCGCGTCAGGCAGGGTTGCCGACTGAATCGGGAATGGCGACGTGATGCCGCCGCGCGCGAGTGCGCTCACCAGGTTCGACGAGACGCCCAGATCGGCCCATGACAGGCCCTCGGTCGGCGCATCATCGATGACATTGAACTGCTCTTCGACCTCACGTGAAGCCTTGGGCATGACCTGATCGGCCGCGTAGTTGTTCTCGCGCTTCGATGCAAAGGTGCGGTCACCGCTGCTGGTGCGCGAGTTCTGCGGACGATCAGTGAAGCTGCTGCGCGCGCGGTCACTGCTCGGGCGATCACCGTACGAGCGGCTGCTCGACGGACGATCGTTGTATGAGCGGCTGCTCGAGGAGCGGTCGCTGTACGGGCGATCCGAGCTCGGGCGATCCGAGCTCGGACGATCACTGCTCGGGCGATCGTTGTAACGATCATTGGTCGGACGATCCGAACGCTCAGTACGCGGACGATCGTTGTAGGGGCGGTCCGAAGACGGACGATCGCTGCGCGGACGATCGTTGTAGGGGCGGTCCGAAGACGGACGATCGCTACGCGGACGATCGTTGTAACGATCATTGGTCGGACGATCCGAACGCTCGGTACGCGGACGATCGCTGTACGGACGCTCCGTGCGCGGACGATCTGAACTGAAGCGATCGGTACGCGGACGCTCGGTTGCACGCTCGGTGCGCGGCTTATCCGATGCGAACCGATCATTGCGCGGGCGATCATTGCCCACGCGCTCTTGGCGCGGACGCTCATCGCGCGAACGCGGATCACGACTTGCCGGGCGCTCACTGCGATGCGAGGAGTCCGAGCGACGCGGTGAATCTGAGCGCTCGGTGCGAGAAGCGGAACCTGAGCGCTCAGTGCGATCGGTGCGCTTGGGCGATTCGGCACGAGTGGAGCGGGTATCGCCGAATTCGACGCGACGACGCTCGGCGCGATTCTTGGGAGTACCGGAGATCGGGCGTGCAGAGCCGGCCTTGTGCTTGAGCTTTGACGACTTCTTTGCCGAGCTCTTCGAGCCGGCCTTTCCGGTGGCCTTGGAGGTGGTCTTGCGTGCCCGTTCCTTCTTCGGTTTCGGGCGCGCGGTGGCAGGGCTTGCTGAAGGCATAACTATTCCAATCGAGACATCGTGCGCGTCTCGAAAGTGGTCCGCGTTCGACCTCAGTTGTGCCAAGACTCGCTGGCGGGCCGATTCGTGATCGACCTCATGGTGTGCCACTGCGGCGCAGCGACCCTTCGATGTTACGGGAGTGAGCCGTGATACTGAAATCCATGAGGCCGTACCCTTCCATCAGGGCCTATTTCACCTCGGAATCCCCCGAGGCTTATCGGGCCACGATGCGAATTGAGAAGCGTTGAACATCGAGATCTGGTCTGACGTGGTCTGCCCGTGGTGCTTCATTGGCAAGCGACGGCTGGAGCGAGCACTTGTCGCCGCTGGCGTGAGTGATGCAGTCATCACCCATCGCGCTTTCCAGCTCGACCCCTCGGCCACAACCGAGGGCAAGCGCACCGTCGACGTGCTCGCCGCGAAGTATCGACTCGACGACGCCGGCGTCCAGCAGATGATGGGCCAGGTCACCGAGGTCGCTGCGGGCGAAGGATTGAACTACCGCCTTCTCGAGGGCATCAGTGGAAACACGGTCCTGGCGCACCGCCTGTTGCTGTGGGCCCAGGAACAAGGACGGGCTCAGGAACTCCTCGAGCTGCTCTACTCGGCTTACTTCGAGAATGCCAAACCGGTGTTCACCCTCGACGAGCTGTTGCCCTATGTCACGGAAGCCGGACTCGATGCCCATGCCGCTCGTATTGCCATGGACTCCGGTGCCTATGTCGCGGAGGTCGAATCGGATGCCGAGCTCGCGCGGGCCTTCGGCGCGAACGGTGTGCCGTTCTTCGTCTTCGACCGCAAGTACGGCATCTCCGGAGCACAGCCCTTCGAGGTCTTCGTGCAGACCATCGAGAAGTCGCTCGAAGTAGCCGAGTGAGAATCTGACTTCATGGATGACTCGACCAAGCGCGCGTTGCGCTTCTCCCTATTCCTGCAGGGCTTTACGGCCCTGCTCTTCGCGACCGCCACGGTTGTCCGGGCAAACGCCGAGGGTATCGACGTGCTCACGGCAATTTTTGCCCTCGGATTCCTGCTCGCATGCGGCGCTCTGGTCTTCACCGCTCGTTACCTGCGCTCGCACTGACCCCCACACCGCTGCTAACCTGACGCTGTCAGGGGAGCTCGCGAGTTCGGCGGGCTGAGAGGGTGGCCGCTGCCACCGACCCACGGAACCTGAACTGGGTAATGCCAGCGTGAGGGATGATGAAGATGTCATTTATTAAGCCTGTTTTGACTTCTGCTGCCGTGGGCAGCGTTTTCCTGGCCACCGCCTGCGCGGGTGTCAACAATGCAGATCCGGTTCCCACACTTACCGGGCCGACGACGGTGCGTCTGATTACCCACGATTCCTTCGCAGTCTCAGATGCATTGATCGCCGACCTCAAGGCGAAGACCGGCATCACGTTGGAAATCGCGACTGGTGGAGATGCCGGCCAGGTCGTCGCAAGTGCGATTCTCTCCGCAGGCGCTCCTACGGGTGACGTGCTGTTCGGGGTCGACAACAATCTCGTGTCCAAGGCAATTGATGCAGGGGTATTCGAGAGTTACACCTCGATAAATCTCGGCAACGTCATTCCGACCCTGCGTGATGACACATCCGAGGGCAAGGTCACTCCGATCGACTATGGCGATGTGTGCATCAACATGGACACCGCGTGGTTCGCCAAGAACAGCATCACCCCTCCGAAGAGACTCGAGGACCTAACCAAGCCCGAGTACAAGGACATGCTCGTCGTTGAAGATCCCGGCACGAGTTCGCCCGGACAGGCCTTCATGCTCGCCACCATTGCTCGCTTTAACGACGGATGGCAGGACTACTGGACCAAGCTGCGTTCCAACGGCGTGAAGGTAGCCGGTTCATGGACCGACGCTTACGAGGGCTCGTACACCGCCGGCGGCGGAAACGGCGATCGCCCACTCGTGGTGTCCTACGCCACCAGCCCGCCCGCCGAGATCGTGTATGCCGCAGACCCGAAGCCCACGAAGCCGTACAGCACGGTGCTCACTGACGGTTGCTACCGCCAGGTTGAGTACGCAGGAGTGCTCGCCGGCACAAAGAACAGCGCTGGCGCGCAGACAGTAATCAACTGGTTGCTCTCCCCCGCAGTACAGACCGACATACCCCTGTCGATGTTTGTCTTCCCGGCTCTCGCAGGCGTGATCCCGCCGAAGGTCTTCGCTGAATTCGCAGCACCGGTGAGGGATCCCCTGCAGATTCCCGCACGCGACGTGGCCGAGAAGCAGTCGCAGTGGCTCGATGAGTGGGGTCAGGTGATGGGGCGCTGAACACGCCCCGCTGGCTTCGTGGGATCTGGGTCATCCCGCTCGCCTTCTTGCTTGTCTTCCTGGCACTGCCGCTGGTCGTACTGATCATTCGCACGTGGTCCGGCGATGGCTGGCGAATCCTCGCGAATGCCTCCACCTGGCAGATCACGGCACTTGCGACAGTCCAGGCCGTACTGAGCACCGTGCTTTCTTTGGCGGTCGGGCTGCCCATCGCTGCTGTCGTCTCGCGTTATTCCTTCCGCGGTAGAGCTCTCGCGCAAGCGTTAGTGACAGTTCCCTTTGTGATGCCGACCGTGGTCGTGGCGCTCGCCTTTCGAAGCCTGCTGGGCTCGGCACTTCCTCAAGGCTTCCTCATTGTCGTACTTGCGCACGCCTACGTGAATCTGGCGGTTGTCGTGCGCATTGTCGGCTCGCAGTGGTCACAACACGATGATCGTTATGCGCGAGTCGCACAAACTCTCGGCGCTACACCGCTCACGGTTTTTCGCACTGTCACGTTGCCCTACCTACGTTCGTCGATCATCTCGAGCTCTGTCGTTGTCTTCATCTT
The DNA here is from genome assembly GCA_947449035.1 of Actinomycetota bacterium. GTDB lineage: Bacteria > Actinomycetota > Actinomycetes > S36-B12 > S36-B12 > CAIKZY01. The sequence continues at coordinate 4,076 of CANFQC010000006.1, read as the reverse complement.
CAGTTTCACCTCGCTCGGCATCATCGTGCTCCTCGGCGATTCCTCGACCCGAACGCTGGAGTCGCAGATTCTTCGCCGCACCTCCGTGCTGCTCGACTTTCCGGCTGCTGCTGCCCTCGCCGTGCTCCAGCTCATCGTGATCTGCATCGTGATTGCCTTGGGAGCTGTGGCCTCACGCAAGCGCGGTCAGCAAAAGCCCGTGCGAAACGCACTCCTATCAATGCCCACGAACAGGGCATCTCGCACTGCAATCCACCTGATCGCGGTGTGCAGCTGCGCCATCGTGCTTCTTCCAGTTTTCGCGCTCTTGATTGCATCCGTACGATCGAATTCCGGCCTGACCACTCAGTGGTGGACCTCTATTAATGCCATTGACTCGGGGACAACTCGCATCGGCTCCCCCGTCGCCTCGTTAGCTCAGTCCCTGCAATTCGCCCTGATCACCGGAATCGTGGCGAGCCTCGTCGGTGGATGCGCAGCACTCGCCGTGCTTGCTCATCGTTGGGGACGATTCATTGCACTATTCGCGATCATTCCGCTCGGAATCTCCGCGGCCACCTTGGGCTTAGGCATGCTGCTCGCCTTCGGACGACCGCCCGTGGATCTTCGCGCCAGCGGCCTGCTCATTCCACTCGCGCACTCGCTCGTCGCTGTTCCACTCGTGGTCGCAGTCATCGCGCCGGCACTTCGCGGAATTGATCCGCGCGCTCGAGAGGTCGCGGCAACTCTTGGTGCTCGTCCGACTCGCGCCTTCTTCACGGCATACGGCCCGACTTTGCGCACGGTCATGCTCGCGGCTGGTGGCCTTGCCTGTGCAGTCTCGCTCGGTGAGTTCGGCGCGGCTTCCTTCCTCGCACGTACCGGTGCACCGACCGTGCCCATTCAGATTGTGCGGCTGCTGAGCCGACCGGGAGAGCAGTCCTATGGTGTTGCTGCGGTGATGTCTTTAATCCTGATTGCGCTGACCCTCGTGCTCGTGCTTGTTGTCGACCGACTCGGAAGGAGAAATGGTGCCTTACGCCCTGCGCACTGATCACCTCGTCGTCGGCTACGACGGCTGGGTATCTACGCCCATCACCCTCGAGGTGGAGCCCGGAACGATCACGGCCATCCTCGGCCCGAGCGGTTGCGGTAAGTCAACGCTGCTCTCGACCATTGCAGGGATTCGCGAAGCCATCAGTGGTCACGTGATTGTCGGCGATGTCGACGTCACGCACATTCCCGCGCATGAGCGCTCGGTCGGCTTGGTCTTCCAGGAACCACTGCTCTTCCCGAACTACGACGTGGCCCGCAATGTCGGTTACGGTCTCGAGCGCCAGGGAGTCTCTCGCAGCGCTGCACGAGCGCGAGCACTTGAGTTACTCGAGTGGGTCGGCCTCGTCGGCTACGGCGATCGATCCGTTGATGAGCTGAGCGGCGGCCAGGCTCAGCGAGTTGCCTTAGTTCGCGCCCTCGCACCGAATCCAGCGATCTTGCTACTCGACGAACCGTTCAGTGCCCTCGATGTAGATCTTCGCCAGCACCTTGCGCGCGAGGTCGCTGAACTACTTCGTGGTCGAGGGGTTGCCGCAGTGCACGTCACCCACGACCCGGCTGAGGCGGAGGCGATCGCCGATCATGTGGTGCGCTTTGCTGACATATGCGAGTGACCGCTCAGTCTGAAAGGGCTGTTGCTAGGCAGCCAGATGTAGCCCGGCAGCCTGCATCGGCCCCTGAGCAGGAGCATCCGCTGGAGCCTGCTCAATAAACAGGTGAGCCACCCGCTTCTTCAGGTCGAAGAGCGCAGGGTCGGGCACCGCTGCCGTGATGGTCTTCTCGAAGACCAGGAAGGTGTCGTTGATCGCCGCTTGATCCTTGGTCAGCTCGATCGGATCCAGGGCTGCAGCCGAGAGGTATTCCTGCCAGGCCAGATTGTGGTTCAGGTACGCCTGTCGGGAGTTCCAGATCGCGACATCCCAGGGCAGTAACTTGACCGCGGCGACCTTGTCACCGGCCAGGGCAATGCTTGAGGCCCCATTAGCAGCGATATTCGACAAGGTGGCGTCAAAGGCGTCCTTGTCGGCATCCGAGGGGTTCTTCTTGGCGGCATAGGCATCGAAGGCAGCCGAGATCTGGTCCTGGACGGTCCCCATTGCCGACTCCGAGCCTTCAATGGCGACCACGAGATCCCGTAACTGGACATTTCGGGCAACCCAGTCGCCTGCCAAGGCGCCACCGGCTACGAGGGTGAGGAGAAATGCCGCGAGCCCGGCCACCCAGGGAATCCATGAGGGCAGGCGTCGTGAGGGCGGGCGATCGGTCGTCATAGGCCCATCATGACCCATGCACTACCTTTTGAGCGTGACAGAGGCCCGGGATTGGCGTACGCAGTACGCCGCCCTTACAGCGCGACTTCAGCAGCAGTACCGCGAGTTACCCACGAATTCACCTGTACGCCTCGCCAAGCGCACCTCGAATCTCTTCCGTCCGCGCGCCGCCGCGACCTCCCCCGGCCTTGATGTCCTCGCCTTCGATGGCGTGCTCAACGTTGATCCCGAGGCGCGCACAGCCGAAGTACTGGGCATGACCACATACGAGCATCTGGTCGATGCCACCTTGCCCTTCGGCCTGATGCCGATGTGTGTACCGCAGCTGCGCACCATCACCTTGGGCGGCGCCGTCACCGGCATGGGTATCGAGAGCGCGAGCTTCCGCTTCGGCGTTCCGCACGAGTCCGTCAACGAGATGGACATCCTCACCGGTAACGGCGAGATCCTGACCGTAACCGGCGCTGCCGATGACCCCAATCGCGATCTCTTCTACGGCTTCCCTAATTCCTACGGATCACTGGGCTACGCACTGCGCCTTCAGATCGAGCTCGAGCCGGTGAAGCCTTACGTACACCTGCGTCACATCCGCTTCGACACTGCAGAAGATATGGCGGCAGCCATGTCGCAGATTGTCGATTCACGTGCGAACGACGAGTACGAGTACGAAGGGGTGCGCGTCGATTTCCTCGACGGCACCGTGTTCTCCGGCCACGAGCAGTACCTGACCCTTGGCGAGATGGTCGACTCCGTGCCGAAGGGCCTATCGGTCAGCGACTACACCGGTATGGGCATCTACTACCGCTCCATCCAGCAGCGCCGCGAAGATGTGCTCACCATCCACGACTACCTGTGGCGCTGGGATACCGACTGGTTTTGGTGCTCGCGTGCTTTCGGCGCACAGAAGACCTGGCTTCGCCGCATCTGGCCCAAGAGCAAGCTCCGCAGTGACGTCTACTGGAAGCTCGTGGCCTTCGATCGCAAGCGTGATGTCTCGGGAAAGATCGCGAAACTGCGCAAGCAGCCCCAACGCGAGCCCGTGGTGCAGGACATCGAGGTGCCTGTAGACCGCCTCGCCGAGTTCCTCGACTTCTTCCACCGTGAGGTCGGCATCGAGCCCGTCTGGGTCTGCCCGCTCAAGCAACGGGACCCGAATGCCACCTGGCCCCTCTACGAATTCGATCCGGAGGTGCTCTACGTCAATGTGGGCTTCTGGTCGACTGTGGCCCTCCCTGAGGGCGTGAGCCCTGACGAGGGCCGAGTGAACCGCCGGATTGAAGAAGTCGTGACCATTTTGGACGGTCGCAAGTCTTTGTACTCCACGGCGTTCTACGATCGTGAGTCGTTCTTCTCGATCTATGGCGGGAAGACCTACGCAGAACTCAAGGCACGATTTGATCCGGCAGGCAGGCTGCTCGGTCTTTACGAAAAGGTGGTTGAGCGGCGATGAAGCTGGCGGAAGCCTTCTCCCTCATTGTCCCGGCGGAACGCGGCGTCGGTTTCATTGCGTACGACGGATCCACCTCGGGCCCGGCCGACCCAGCGGTGACCCTCGAGGTGCGCACCCCACGCGCCGTCGAGTACATCGCCTCGTCGCCCAACCAACTTGGGCTGGCACGCGCCTATGTCGCAGGTGACCTCGAGATCCACGGCGATGCCTACGCCGCACTTCAACGCCTCTACCCCATGCCGCTGGATCACGTCACGACAGGCGACAAGATCAAGCTCGCGCGCACCTTCGCCGGCAAGGCACTCAAGCGCCCGACGCCT
>CANFQC010000005.1 GCA_947449035.1 Actinomycetota bacterium | reverse complement strand
CGTCAATCGCGAGGGTCTGCACACCGTCTGCCAGGAAGCCGGCTGCCCGAATATCTATGAATGCTGGGAGGACCGCGAGGCCACCTTCCTCATTGGTGGCGAGCAGTGCACGCGTCGTTGCGATTTCTGCCAAATCGATACGGGCAAGCCCGCACCCCTCGATACCGATGAGCCGCGTCGCGTGGCCGAGTCAGTGCGCACCATGCAGTTGCGTTACGCCACCATCACCGGCGTTGCTCGCGACGATCTTCCTGACGAGGGCGCCTGGCTGTACGCCGAGACCATCCGCCTAATCAACGAGCTCAACCCCGGCACCAACGTCGAGGTGCTGATCCCCGACTTCTCAGCGAAGCCTGAACTTCTCCAGCAGGTCTTCGATGCGAAGCCGGCAGTGCTCGCGCACAACCTCGAGACCGTGCCACGAATCTTCAAGCGCATCCGCCCGGCCTTCACATACGAGCGCAGCCTCGATGTCATCACTCAGGCGAAGAACAAGGGCCAGATCACCAAGAGCAATCTGATCCTCGGCATGGGCGAGGAAATCCCCGAGGTGGTTCAGGCACTTCACGATCTCCATGAGGCCGGCTGCGACCTCATCACGATCACGCAGTACCTGCGCCCCAGCGCCCGTCATCATCCCGTTGAACGCTGGGTGCGGCCGGAGGAATTCGTCGAGCTTGCTGACGTGGCAACAGAGATCGGCTTCGCCGGCGTCATGAGCGGTCCGCTCGTGCGCAGCAGCTACCGGGCCGGTCGACTCTTCAACCAGGCACGCGAGGCTCGCGAGCGCGGCGAGCAGGCATCGATCACCGTCACCGGCGCCTGAGATGAGCGCCGTCGTTCTCGCCACGCATATATGGCCGAGCACGTCCGAACTTCCGATCCCTGTCGAGTTCCTTGATATCGATTTCGAAGGTGCCATTGGCGACCGTCACTACGGCGCGACGATGGAAGCGGGCGTACGACAGAAGAAGTTGTTCACCCGCGGCACCGAAATCGCGAACCTGCGTCAGCTCTCCCTCGTCGACCGCAGCGAGCTCGATCGTGCCGCTGCATCACTGGGCATCGAGTCCATCGCACCCGGCGTCATTGCCGACAACATCTACACCGAAGGCATCGACGATCTCACGTCGCTGCCGCCCTTAACCCGTCTTGAGTTCAGCAGCGGGGCGATGCTGCTGCTCGGCGGCGAGAACTTTCCGTGCACCATCGCGGGAGCCATGGTGAACAAGGCCCACGGCGCTCGCACCGAGTCCTTCCCCAAGGCGGCCATGGGGCTGCGCGGGGTCACAGGTTGGGTGGAGCGCCCGGCACCGATTCGCCCTGGCGATCGCATCACCGTCCACCGCTGGGCCTAGGCTTACGCCCATGTTCCGACGCATTGGCTCGACCCTGTCCTCCCTGGCCAAGAACTGGGGAATGACCCAGAAGGCCTTCCCGGCCCTGCCCTTCGAGGTGGCCGGATTCTTCATCGCGGGCGCTGTCGTGATCGGCGTGCCGATCTACCTGTTGCTCGGCCCGGTCACCGGCATCATCGCCGCGATCCCGGCTGGCCTGCTCGCGGGCACGTTCTGGTTTAGCCGTCGCGCCATGAAGGCTGCATACAAGCAGATCGAGGGCCAGCCCGGTGCTGCCGGTGCTGTTGTCGGCTCCTTGCGCGGTGGCTGGATTGTCACCCCGGGTGTCGCTGTGACCAAGCAGCAAGATCTCATCACCCGCGTCGTGGGCAAGCCAGGTGTCATCCTGATCGGCGAGGGCTCCCCCTCTCGTGTGGAAAGCCTGCTCGCCACCGAGCGCAAGAAGACGGCGCGCTGGCTGCCCGAGACCCCCATCTATGACATGCAGGTGGGCATGGAGGCAGGCCAGATTCCGCTGATGAAACTGCAGCGCGAACTGAACAAACTGCCCCGCAATCTCCGCGGTGGCGAGATTACCGAGGTGCGCAAGCGTCTTGATGCCCTCGGCGGTGCGGCGGGTGCGCTGCCCATTCCCAAGGGGCCGATGCCGACCAGTGCGCGATCAGTTCGCCGACCGCGCTAACACGTAAAACGCGCCCACGAGCGCAAGCGTAGCTCGAAATGCGGCAGCATCCTTCAGTGGCAATGCACTCACCTGGGTGAACTCGTCAGTCATTGCCATTCATACCTCAGACGTCTGGGGCGCGAGCTGACAGCTGCGGCCGCGCAATGGCACAGGGACTGCTTCCGAACTCGTGCGCCGAACTACACCAGCACGGATACCTGAACTGTGCAATGATCCGCCTCCCACGAGTATCGGGTCGATCCCGACCAAGAGGAGATTTCATGCGTAAGCGTCAGGTACTGGTTGCTACCGGAGCAGCGGTGTTGGCACTCGGTGGAACTTCACTCGCCGGCGCGAACTCTGCCTCGGCGGATCAGGTGTGGCAACAGTCGATCGGTCGTGCTTCCGCAACTTCCACATGCCCAGCGTCGAGTGAAGCCGATCGCGCAACTGGCTGGTCCGAGTGGGGTGCGTCATGGGAGCAGTGGGCAAATGACAGTCATGGCGGGTTCGTGTGTACTCGCTCGACAACCTGGGCGTACGAGGCATCCGACACTGGGCCTTCTTATCCCTCAGCCGGATGCCTCTACTGGGGGAGTCCCGGCCTTGGTTCGTACTTGTACGTCAACTTTCTGGGTGGATGGACCCTACCGATCGGTTCCGCCCTCTACGAGGACTCGTCGTGCCAGAACGGCACTCAAATACTGTCCCCCACTGGCGACGTCGTCGTCTACGCCCCAGAAGGCTCTAGCCAGGCCGAGACATTGTGCGACCAAGTTCTCCCGAACACCCTCTACATCAGTTCTGGCTCGACGGACAACGTCTTTGCGTGTTTTACGTCCTACTAGACGGCAGAGCGAGCGTCCATCACCTTAACGTTGGTTCGTCGAGCATCCTGGTACGCACTCGGGCGCGGTTCCACCGGCCAGCTGGCCGCGATTGACGTACACCCGGGAGTCCACAATCCGGTTGTGCAGCCCGCGGTTGTCGTTGTCATAGGCCACATCTGGGATCACCAGGCAGATCCCAAGGATTCGCTCAGGCTGGCGATTTCGAGACTCGATAGTGATACCGACTACACCTGTAGCCATATGCAGATTCACGTGTACCCCATAGGAGCAGAGTTTCTCAAAGTTCCCTAGACTCGCGCCACACTCATGACATGGAGCCAGCTATGCGCAAGGCCTTGACCACTTTGACGTCCTTGGCGCTCGCCGTAGGCGGAATTGCCCTGGCGCCTCATGCGTCGGCATCGGTGACGTGTCCGACGGTCAGTGGGGGAACCGGAGCTACCACGCCTCCAGCGACCCCTGGTGTGAACTGGTCAGGCTGCAACCTGTCGAACGCCGTGATCCAATACACCGATCTCAGTGGTGCGAACCTCTCCGGCGCGAACCTCTCCGGCGCGAACCTCCTTAATGACACGTTGAACGAGGTAAATCTGTCCAATGCCAATCTGCAGGGCGCCAATTTCAGCTTCGAATATCAAGTCTTGAATCTCAACCTGACGAACGCAAATCTCAACGGAGCCGATATCACGGCGTCGGATCTGAGAAATGCAATCGTTACCTGCTCGGATACCGGATTACTGGGAACTGGCATCATCGGGACTCCGAGCTTCCTCCCCACTGACTGGAACTTCAATGCCGGGACGCTCTCAGTCCCGATAGTTCCCTGCCCCGCAACGCTGGCTTCCTCTCCCCCCTTGCTGATGTGGCAGCAGGCCATCGGGCGAGTATCCGCAAACGCTGCCTGTCCTGACGGATACTCCGGTTCCTGGGACACCTGGCCCAATGGGGGCAAGGGCGGCTTCGTGTGCAACAAGTTTGTGCCCACGTATGGAAACTGAGGAGCCCTCGTCCTGGCCCCGAGACACTACTGATCTGGGGTTTCCCAAGCGATCTGGCCACGATTTTTGAAGACCCGCGAGCCCACGATCCGATCGTGCAGGCCGCGGCCGTCGCTGTCATAGACCACTGCGGGGATCACCAGGCAGATCAGCAGGGTGCGCAGGGCCACGCGCCAGAGTGCGAGTCGACCACCATCGACTGTAAGTACGCAGATTCCGAGGATGCGCTGGCCGAATGAGGCCGTGGAGAGCCAGGTCAAGACGATGACCTCCAGGGCGAAGATCGAGAGGATGCCGAAGCCGGACTCCGCCGACCCGTAGGTCACCCCGCGGAAGACTTCGAGCGAGAGCAGGGTGCTGGCGGCCCAGTCGATGACGATCGCACCCGCACGGCGTCCTAACCCTGCTGGCGGTCCTGGGACTCCTGGGGCTGCTGTGGCCTGCGAATTCGCCTGTGACATCACCCCCGAACGCTAGCGCGACCGCGTTAACACTGCCGAAACATACGAGATACGACTGCGATATTCGCTCCCCTTAGGGTTAAGCACGTTCCGGTAGCAGCCGCTACCACGCGAGGCGAAGTACCCCGATCGGGTACACGAGGCGGCACCCCACAGGGTGCAGGAGGAAATATGTTCAAGAACGCACATGAGGTCTTTGAGTTCATCAAGAAGGAGAACATCGAATTCGTCGATGTTCGCTTCATCGACCTCCCCGGTGTCATGCAGCACTTCAACATGCCGGCGTACGCATTCGACGAGGCCGTCTTCAGTGATGGCCTGATGTTCGACGGCTCGTCGATCCGTGGCTTCCAGGCCATCAACGAGTCCGACATGAAGCTGATCCCGGACCCCGCATCGTCATTCGTTGATCCCTTCCGCACTGCGAAGACCCTGGTCATCAACTTCTCGATCGTCGATCCCTACACCGGTGAGCCCTACAGCCGCGATCCTCGTTCGGTCGCAGCCAAGGCCGAGGCCTACCTCGCATCGACCGGAATCGCCGACACCGTCTACTTCGGCCCAGAGGCCGAGTTCTACGTCTTCGACGACGTGCGCTTTGACTCCAACCAGCACGAGAGCTACTACCACATCGATTCGATTGAGGGTAAGTGGAACTCGGGCCGCAAGGAAGAGGGCGGCAACCTCGGTTACAAGACCCCGTACAAGGGTGGCTACTTTCCGGTTCCCCCAGTCGATCACTTCGCCGACATCCGCGATGAGATGGTCAACGCCCTCACCGCCGTGGGCCTGCACGTCGAGCGCTCGCACCATGAGGTCGGCACCGCCGGCCAGGGTGAGATCAACTACCGCTTCAACACGCTGACCCGTGCAGCCGACGAGGTGATGCTGTTCAAGTACATCATCAAGAACGTCGCGTGGCAGAACAACAAGTCCGCCACCTTCATGCCGAAGCCGCTCTTCGGCGACAACGGCTCGGGCATGCACTGCCACCAGTCGCTGTGGAAGAACGGCGAGCCGCTGTTCTATGACGAGCTCGGCTACGGCGGTCTCTCCGACATCGCCCGTTGGTACATCGGCGGCCTGCTGCACCACGCACCGTCGCTGCTGGCCTTCACCAACCCGACCGTGAACTCGTACCACCGTCTGGTTCCGGGCTACGAGGCACCGGTCAACCTGGTGTACTCGGCACGTAACCGCTCGGCTTGCATCCGCATCCCGGTCACCGGTACCTCGCCGAAGGCCAAGCGCATCGAGTTCCGTGTTCCTGACCCGTCATGCAACCCGTACCTCGCCATGGCAGCAATGCTGATGGCCGGTATCGACGGCATCAAGAACAAGATCGAGCCCCTCGCACCGGTCGACAAGGATCTCTACGAGCTCCCGCCGGACGAGATCGCCAACATCCCGCAGGTTCCGGGTTCGCTCTCCGAGGTGCTCGACGCACTCGAGGCCGACAACGAGTACCTGCAGGCAGGCGGCGTGTTCCCGGCCGATCTGATCGAGACTTGGATCGAGTACAAGCGCACGAAGGAAGTTGACGCGATTCGCCTGCGTCCGCATCCCCACGAGTTCGAGCTGTACTACGACATCTAAAACAAGCTCCCTCCGCGTCGATTCGCCTCGCGCGCACGGGAATATGCAGGGCGGGCCACGAAAGTGGCCCGCCCTGTTCATTTGTGACCTGCTTCCGAGGAGCGTCATGCGATAGTTCACGAATGGGCGCCGATCTGGAGAGCACAGGGCCGATCCCCGTTGTCGCGGTCCCAGCTCAGCCTGAGAAGCCCCGTGCACATGGCCCAACCCGAACCATCGTCCTCGTCATCGTCGGGGCCCTGCTGTGGTCCGCGGCCTTCTGGTCGGGGTGGACCTTCCAGCGCACCTGGTCAGCTTCCAATGGCGAGCCCACCAGCGTCATCGTCGCGACCTGGATGCGAGACAACCATATGGGTCCGCTCGTCGCCCAGTTCGAGAATCTTTACTACCGCTATGTCGACAAGCCCAAGATCGGCGGAGAGCCCACCATCTCCGCCGACGTATCCAAGGATGATTCCGAGAGCACTGACACGGGAAGCATCGGTGCCTCCGCGGCACCGAGCACCGCGGCATCAGCGGCCCCGGTGCCCAGCACACCGGCGGAGCGCCCTCACCTCCAGCCGCCACCTCCCCTGATCTCCCCCGTCGCCAATCCCGAACCTCTCGAAGGGCAGTGGCAGCCCGTGGCCTCGAAGGTCGACGGGATTCCCTCGGTATACGTGACGCGGGTGCGTGCCGATACCGAGCACTCGTCGTACTACGCCTCGGTGATGTGGATCGACACCAAGTTGACCAAGGCAATGTTCATCCCCGGGTACGAGGAGCCGGCCGGTGGACCAAATCCGTACAACGGTGCACTGCCGCAATCACTCTGGCCCTTCGTCCTAGCCAACTTCAATGGTGCCTTCCGGCTCGAAGACACCATGGGCGGATACGCCTACGACGGCGATGTCGTCGCGCCGCTCGTCAAGGGCAAGGGAACTACGGTGTTTTATCGCGATGGCAGCATCAAGGTGGGCAAGTGGGGCCGTGACATCCCCGCCATGACTCCCGACATGTTCGCAGTTCGCCAGAACCTGAACCTGATCGTCGACAAGGGTCAGTCGATGGTGAGCGGATCCAGTGACAACGTGGTCTGGGGTGCGACCACCGACAAGGAGAGCCTTGCGTGGCGCTCGGCTATCGGCCAGCGCGACGACGGCAGCATCATCTACATCGGATCGCCTTACCTGTCGGCGAAGGGCCTTGCCGACACCCTGGTCAGCGCCGGAGTGCGCGAGGCCATGGTGCTCGACATGAATAACTGGTGGACCGCTGGCTTTTACTTTAAGCACTCCGCTGATGGGGCGCCCAAGTGCCGCAAGCTCGATCCCACTATTGCCGAGGGTTGCGATCGGTTCCTGAAGCCCTACAAGCGTGACAGCTTCCAATTCCTCGGGAATCCGTCCTCAGGCGCACTTGATTCCGTCTGGCCGATTCCTCAAGCCTCGTCAACGACACCGTAGAAGACTCGATCTACAACTCCGCGCGCTCGACGAGTGATACGGCGATAGTCATCGAGAATTCGGCCTGAATCACCCATCGGGTAGCCGAGGACGTAACCCACTCCGGCTAGTTCCTTCACGTCAGTACTGAGCATGTCGGAGGGCATGCCCCGCACCAGCATCACCGCATTGCGTACCGCAGTGGCGAACAGCCAGGCACTGCGCAATTCGGTCGCATCGCTCCTCGCAATGAGCCCCAGATCCTCGAGTTCATCGAGCGCGCGCAGGGTATGCGTGGTGCGAAGGCTTGGGTACTCGTGCCCGTGCTGCATCTGCAGTAGCTGCACGACCCATTCAACGTCACTGAGGCCACCGCGGCCGAGCTTGGTGTGCAGCGTTGAATCAGCACCGCGCGGTAGTCGCTCGGACTCCATGCGTGCCTTCAGCCGGCGCATTTCGCGCACATCGATCTCCGGGAGTCCACCCTTGGGATACCGAAGTGGATCGATCAATTCGATGAATCGTTCTCCCAACTCGGCGTCACCGGCTGCAACGAAAGCCCGGAGGAGCGCCTGTGCTTCCCACGCGGAGGACCAGCGCTCGTAGTACGCCGCATACGACGCCAGCGAGCGCACGAGGGGTCCGTTCTTGCCCTCTGGTCGAAGACCGGCATCGATATCCAGGGGCGGATCACTGCTTGGAGCCATCAGGCGCGTACGCAGCTCATTGGCGACCTGGAAGGCCGCCTGGTTGGCCTCGTTCTCATCCGTGCCATCGAGTGGTTCGTAGACGAACATGACGTCAGCATCGCTGCCAAAACCGAGCTCAAGTCCGCCGAAACGTCCCATGCTGATCACGGTGAAGCGCATGGGCAGTGGGTGGCCCCACTCCCCTTCCAAGTGACGAATGACCGAGCGCAATGCACCTTCGACGGTCGCCGAAGCAATATCGGTCAGCGCTGGGCCTGCGATGTCGACGACAAGCGGATCCGAGCCACCGAGCAAGTCGGCTGATGCGATCCGAAAGAGTTCGCGCCGTCTCAGCGATCGCACGGCTGCCACCGAATTCTCGATGTCGTCATGTCTCTCGGCGGCGGACAGCGCCTCGGCATCAAGCGCGGCCTTTGAGCGCGGCACTAGGTCAGAGTCGTCGGCGAGCAAAGACACGGACTCGGGGGCACGCAGCAATAGATCAGTGGCGTAGCGACTGCTCGCAAGAATGCGGGCCATGCGCTCCGCCGCGGCTGACTCATCACGCAGGAGTCGGAGATACCAATGGGTCGAGCCCAGTGCATCGCTGACGCGACGGAATCCGAGCAGCCCTGCATCAGGATCAGGTGCATCGGCGAACCAGCCAAGCATGACCGGGAGAAGCGTGCGCTGAATGGCGGCCCGTCGACTGACTCCTGAGGTGAGCGCCTCGAGGTGGCGTAGTGCGCCGGCCGGGTCGAGATAGCCCAGCGCCTGAAGACGCTGCTCGGCTGCTTGAGGGGTCAGGCGTGCCTCGCCCGCATCAAGTCGTGCCACGGCCGCCAACAGCGGTCGATAGAAGAGCTTCTCGTGGATGCGGCGTACCTCGCGGGCATGACGTCGCCACGTGGACACGAGCTCAGTGACGGGCTCACTGCGAAAGCCCATCGAACGTCCGAGCCGGCGCAGATCCTGCTCGTCGTCAGGCATCGTGTGCGTGCGGCGGAGGCGATGAAGCTGAAGGCGATGCTCAAGAGTGCGCAGGAACTGGTAGGCGTCAGAGAGCGCATGGGCATCGTCGCGACCCACGTAGCCCCAGGTTGCCAATGATTCAAGAGCAACCAGAGTTGTCGAGCTACGCAACATGACATCACTGCGACCATGCACGAGTTGAAGCAGTTGCACCGAAAACTCGACGTCGCGCAGACCGCCGGGGCCGAGCTTTAGCTCACGGTCAGCAATACGGGCGGGAATGTGTTGCTCAACCCTGCGGCGCATCGCCTGGACGTCTTCCACAAACCCCGGGCGATCGGCGGCGCTCCAGATGAACGGTGCGATCGCATCGACATACCGATCACCGAGCTCTCGGTCACCGGCGCAGTAACGGGCCTTGAGCAATGCCTGGAACTCCCAGGTCTTCGCCCAACGCTCGTAGTAGCCGACATGAGAACGAAGGGTGCGCACGAGTGCGCCTTGCTTGCCTTCCGGACGCAGGTTGGGGTCGACCTCCCAGATGGTGCCCTCGGCTGTGGCCTGGTTGCAGGCACGCATCAGTCCGGTAGCCAGGAGGGTGGCCGTGCGGACTGCCCCCTCCTCCTCGGATTCCATCCAGGGTTCGGCTACGAAGATCACGTCGACATCGCTGACGTAGTTGAGCTCACGTCCGCCGCACTTACCCATACCTATGACGGCGATCCGGCATGGAGCCGCACTCTCAGGAAGCCCCGCACGGGCTATGGCCAATCCAGCCTCAAGCACGCCGTCGGCGAGATCGGAGAGCCAGCTGGCCACGACTCCCATGGGGGCAAGGCCGGCGAGATCACGGGAGGCAATAGCGAGCAATTGCTCGCGGTAGGCAATGCGCAAGGCATCGAGAACCTCGACGCCGTCGGACGTGGCGACCGGCTCTGGCATGCGTGGATCCGCACCCACAGCGCTCAGCAGGAAATCGTGCACCGCCCGTGCCCCCGGCGCATCGGCGATACGGTCGCCGTCGGCGAGTACCTGCCACTTCTCGGGATGGCGCACCAGGAATTCACCGAGCGCCTCAGACATTCCGAGGACGTCAATGAGGCGGCGGCACACATCAGGCTCCGCCGTGATTGTCGCGATGACTCGGGTGTGGAGTCGCGGCGGGCAAGCTTCGAGGAATCGTGCCAGGAGTAGCAGCGCCTGATCGGGATCAGCGGCGTGCGAGAGATCAGTGAGTAGATCATGATCGCCACCAGCGACTACGAGAGCGTCAATCGCCGGACTTTCGAGCAGGCGCCGGGCGAGATCAAGATCGGAGAGTCCGGCGCGGGCCAGCTGGCCGACAGACCATTCAGTGGTCATGTCTCACCGACCGGAAGATGCCCACCAGGAGAGCCTACGACGTAGGGGCATCTAAGACGTGCGCGAGCGGAAGTGCTCGAGGACTAGTTCACCCCAGGCGTGCGCCATCGGGCGCCAGGCTGCAATCAACGAATCCGAAGCCGCGGCGACATTTTCTCCGGCGACCTTCACATCGATTCCGGCACGTTCGAGTGCCTTGTCGCCATCGCTCAACGGAACCCACCAGTTGAACAGGTCGCCATCGAGTTCGGGGTGCAACTGAAATCCATAGGCGTTGGCTCCGAGGCGGTAGCCCTGCACGCGACAGGCATCGTTGGTCAGAAGCAACGTCGCACCGGGCGGAAGGGTCGCGACATGATCTTGATGCCATTGAGCAGCGGGGATGCTCGCGTCTGCGCCGATCGCGGCTATAACCGGATCCGCCTCACCCTCGGCCGTACGTTGGATGAAACTAAGGCCGATTTCGGTCGTGTCACTGAGCTCGACGACTCCATCGTTGGCCGCGGCAAGCAACTGACCGCCCAAGCAGATACCGAAAACGGGGATCTCTCGTGCGACCGCATCACGCAACAGTGCGCGCTCATCGACCAACCAGGGAGCGATGTCATCGTCATTCGCGCCCATGCCGCCACCCATCGGGATCACGCCATCGACATCTGCCGGAACTGAGGACGGAACGCTCTCGCCTTCGTCGGCACAGATCACGCGGATGTCGATACCGAGTTCGCCTAGCCAATCGCCCACGAGCAGGGGCGGATCGGTCAGGTCATTGCGGATGGCCAGGACAACCGGCCGCGTGGAATCAGAGGTCACAACGTAGGAAGGTAGCGGTCAAGCTCCCAAGTCGTCACCTGGCGTCGGTACTCCTCCCACTCCGCGCGCTTATTGCGCAGGAAGAAGTCGTAGACATGCTCGCCCAGGGTCTCGGCGACCAACTCGGAGCGCTCCATTGCCTGGATCGCCTGATTCAGGCTGAGGGGCAGCGGCTTGAGGCCGATGGCGCGACGCTCAGACTCAGTCAGCGACCACACATCGTCCTCTGCGCCTGCGGGCAACTCGTAGCCCTCCTCGATGCCCTTGAGGCCCGCGGCGAGAAGTACTGCGAAGGCGAGGTACGGATTGCACGCACTGTCGAGGGAACGGAACTCGATGCGAGTGCTGTTGCCCTTGGAGGGCTTGTACATCGGCACGCGGATAAGAGCAGAGCGATTGTTATGGCCCCAGCAGATCCAGGCCGGAGCCTCCGCGCCACCGGTCAGGCGCTTGTAGGAGTTCACCCACTGGTTGGTGACCGCGGTGATCTCCGGTGCGTGCACGATAAGTCCGGCAATGAACGAGCGAGCAACCTTGGACAGCTGGTACGGCGCACCGGGCTCGAAGAAGGCGTTGCGGTCGCCCTCGAACAGTGAGAGATGCGTGTGCATGCCCGAGCCCGGGTGATCGGTGAATGGCTTGGGCATGAACGAGGCGTACAGGCCCTGCTCGAGTGCGACTTCCTGAACGACAAGTCGGAACGCCATCAGGTTGTCGGCGGTGGTCAGCGCATCGGCGTAACGCAGATCGATCTCCTGCTGGCCCGGGCCGCCCTCGTGGTGGCTGTACTCCACCGAGATGCCCATGGCCTCGAGCATCGTGATGGCCTGTCGACGGAAGTCGTGTGCGACACCGTTCGGCGCATTATCGAAGTAGCCGTAGCGATCGATCGGCTCCGGCGCGACTCCTGGGCGCGGGGCATCCTTGAACAAGTAGAACTCGACTTCAGGATGCGTGTAGAAGGTGAAGCCGAGGTCGGCGGCTTTCGACAGCGTGCGCTTGAGTACATAACGCGGATCCGCATAACTCGGCGCGCCATCAGGCATCAAGATGTCACAGAACATGCGCGCGACGCCCGGGCCTTCACTGCGCCACGGCAGTAGCGAGAAAGTTGCAGGGTCGGGCTTGACCAGCATGTCGGACTCGTAGACGCGTGCGAAGCCCTCGATCGCAGAACCGTCGAAGCCAATGCCCTCGGCGAAAGCACCCTCAAGCTCGGCCGGTGCGATGGCCACCGACTTCAAGGTGCCGAGTACGTCGGTGAACCACAACCGCACGAATCGGATGTCACGCTCTTCGATGGTGCGGAGTACGAATTCGGCCTGCTTATCCATGTCTCCAGTCTCCTCCTTCACGTGTTACGAATGGGTTAATTCCGCTAGGGGTACGCTCAAGACGTGCCCATGATTCGCCTCGCGCTCTCCCAGGTGAACACTGTCGTGGGCGACCTCGATGGCAATGCTGCGCTCGTGCGCTCCCAGGCCCGACAAGCCCATGAGCTGGGCGCAGACCTGGTGGTGTTCCCCGAGATGACTCTCACCGGTTACCCGGTCGAGGATCTTGCCCTTCGTCCCTCTTTCCAGGATGCCTCAGTTGCGTGCCTCCACGAGCTTGCGCGTGAGCTCGACGTCGACGGACTCGGCTCCCTGATCTGCATCGTGGGTTACCTCGATCATCTCGATGAGACTGACCTCGGCATCGCCGGGCGACCGCGACGAGCACCGGTGAATGCAGCTGCGGTGATTCACGGTGGCCGGGTAATCGCTCGATACGTCAAGCATCATCTGCCGAACTACGGCGTATTCGACGAGAACCGTTATTTCGTGTCGGGCGAGTCGCCGGTCGTGCTGCGTTTCGCCGGCACCACGATCAGCGTCGCCATCTGCGAGGACCTCTGGCAGCACGGTGGCCCGGTCACGTGGGCTCGCGCGAATGAGGCTGGCCTACTTGTTGTCTTGAACGCATCTCCGTACGAGCGCGACAAGGATGATGCTCGGTTCGACCTGTGCCGTGATCGCGCACGCGAGTCGGGTGCCGTCATTGCCTATGCGAATCTCGTCGGCGGCCAGGATGAACTCGTCTTCGACGGTGATTCGATGATCGTGCTGACTGACGGAACCCTCGCGGCGCGAGCCGCCCAGTTCAGCTCCGAGCTGCTCGTGGCCGATGTCGAGATTTCGGAGTCAGCGGCGCCGGAGGCCTTCTTGTCGATAGATGGCACTCCACGAGCACAGCTGTCGCACGTCGATGCAGTTGTCGCACCCCGGCTCGATTCACTGGCCGAGGTGTACGGAGCACTCGTTGTCGGCTTGCGCGACTACGTCGAGAAGAACGGCTTCCGCAGCGTCATTCTCGGAATGTCGGGTGGTATTGATTCTGCACTCGTGGCTGCGATCGCCTGCGACGCACTCGGTGCTGATCGTGTATTCGGCGCGGCCATGCCCAGCGAGTACTCCTCCGGCCACTCGCTTGACGATGCTTACGACCTCGCGGCCCGCACAGGAGCCAGCATTCGCACAGTGCCAATCGCGCCGATGGTCAACGCGTACCTCGGCTCGATGAAGCTCAGCGGGCTCGCCGAGGAGAACCTCCAGGCTCGAGTGCGCGGCACGACCTTGATGGCCCTCTCAAACGCGGAGGGACACCTCGTCCTCGCCACCGGCAATAAAAGCGAGCTCTCGGTCGGATATTCCACGATCTACGGCGATGCCGTCGGCGGCTTCGCGCCGATCAAGGACGTACCGAAGACGTTGGTTTGGGAGCTCTCCCGATGGCGCAATGCCGAGGCGGAGCGACGCGGTGAGACTGCGCCCATCCCTCCGAACAGCATCGAGAAGCCGCCGAGCGCCGAGCTGCGCCCCGGTCAGCTCGATACCGATTCACTTCCCGATTACGAGGTGCTCGATGCGCTGCTGTCCCGCTATGTCGACGGTGACCACAGTGCATCCGCGCTGGTTGCCGCTGGCTTCGCTCCCGAACTCGTCGAACGAATTCTTCGACTGACCGACTTGGCGGAGTACAAGCGCCGCCAGTACCCACCGGGCACGAAGATCAGTCTGCGTGCCTTCGGGCGCGATCGTCGTCTTCCGATCACCAATCGCTGGCGCGAGAACTCCTAGGAGTTCTTCTCGCCCGGGATCTCCTCAGCAAGCTGCTCTGGGTACTCCGCTGCTTCTTCGCGCACGAGATCATCAGCGCTTCCGGGCCTAATCTCCGAGGGCGGAGCATCGCCACGCTGCGGTGCCGTGATCACCGGGAGCAGGAAAGCCACCAGGAGCGCGGCGATGACCACGATGGTCAGCGAAATGATCATGGTGATGTGCGAGGCGCCGAGGAAGGCATCGAAGGCACTCGCCTGCAGCGAAGACGCCGTCTCGGCAGGCATGCCCGCCTCGACCGCACCATTGAGGACGCCGACCGTGGCGACAACGGACTCCGAGGCTGCCGCCTGCGCGGGTGCCGGCAGTGGCGAGCCGGAGAGCATCGGCTCGAGTCGGTTCGCATAGGAAGTCGCAAGAACGGTGCCGATGATGGCCACACCCAGCGCTCCACCCACCTGCCGCACGGTGTTCTGCACTGCTGAACCTGCTCCGGCGCGAGCGAGGGGCAGGACGTTTTGCATCACTGTTGAAGCCGGCGCGATGACATTGCCCATGCCGAGCCCGAAGACGAAGAAGATGCCGAGAATCAGCCACAGTGGCGTGCCCATGCGCAAGGTCAGCATGCCGACCAGCGATAACGCCACCAGGAGCAAGCCGGCGGTCATGACCGCCCGGTACCCGAACCGCTTGACCGTGTTGGCGCTGCGAGGGGCAGCGATGAGCTGGCCGACGGCAAAGGGCACGAAGCACAAACCTGCAGTCAGAACCGAGTACCCGCGCAGGATCTGCAAGTAGAACGGCAAGGTAAAGGTGATCCCCGAGAGTGCGAAGAACGCCATGGTGGCCGCGGCAAGACTGACGGCATAACCGCGATTGCGGAACAACGAGACATCGAAGCTGGCGTGATCACTTCGTGCCTCAAGCCACAGGAACAACGTGATGATCCCGATACCGATGATCACCGGAATGACCACTTCGAGCGAGAGCCAGTCGCGAGTTGAGGACGCATTGATGATGCCGTAGATCAGAGCGACGAGACCGGCGACCGAGAGCAGCAAACCCATGAAGTCCAGCTTGCGGGCATTCGGGTTCTTCGTCTCAGGCACCACCTTCACAATCGCGATAACTCCGATCAGCACGATCGGCACGTTGATGAGGAAAACCGAGCCCCAGTCATTTCCGGTGAGCCAGTTGGACCACTGCGGATGCTGAAGAAGAATTCCGCCAAGAACCGGGCCGAGTGCAACTGCT
Organism: Actinomycetota bacterium; assembly: GCA_947449035.1. Lineage (GTDB taxonomy): Bacteria > Actinomycetota > Actinomycetes > S36-B12 > S36-B12 > CAIKZY01. Next base: position 72,569 of record CANFQC010000005.1, on the reverse strand, counting down.
GCTCCCACAGCCCCGGCCCAGGCACCGATGGCCTTGCCCCGCTCGTGCGGCGGGAACACCACGGTGATGATGGCCAACGTGGTGGGCAGCACCGCCGCACCACCGATACCCATGACCGCGCGGAAGCCGATAAGCATTCCGACATTGACGGAGAAGGCGCAGATGGCGGAAGCGACTCCAAAGATCAGGAGGCCGATGATCAGGACCTTCTTGCGACCGATGCGGTCACCCAAAACTCCCCAGGTGAAGAGAAGTGACGCGAAGACCAGCACATACGAGTCAATCGCCCAGACCAAGGCACCCTGGGTGGCCGAGAGGTCACGCTGAATAGTGGGCAGCGCGATATTGAGCACGGTGTTGTCGAGGACGACGACCAACAGGCTGACCACTAGAACGCCCAGAATCGCCCAGCGCTTGGGGTGCCCTTGACCTGAGGTCATCCACGAGTTATCCACTTGAACTCCATTCATATGACGCGTCCCGTGTCTCGACGGTATCGGATGAGCGTTTCCCCCTTGCCCATGCCATGATGTGCATGTCCGGGGACTCCATCAGGGAGCCTCGAGATGGGAGCACGATGACAGAGCAGATGCCTGCCCTCTATGGCAGCACGAATGGCCGCCGCATCACGATGCGCGATCTGGCCCAGGCAACCGACGAAGGCCGAAAGTGGCCGATGATCACTGCCTATGACGCGATGAGCGCGGGAATCTTCGACGAGGCCGGCATTCCGGCGCTCCTCGTCGGTGACTCCGCCGCGATGGTCGTCTACGGCTATGACTCCACTCTTCCGGTAAGCGTCGACGACATGCTGCCGTTGGTGAAGGCGGTCGTCCGCGGCTCGACCCGATCAATGGTGATCGCCGATCTCCCATTCGGCAGTTATCAGGCTTCCGCCTCGCAAGCGTTGGAGACCGCTGCGGCATTCATGAAGGACGGCGGCGCCCACGCAGTCAAGCTCGAGGGTGGCCAGGCCATGCTGCCGCAGATCGAGACCCTTGCTAGTGCGGGCGTCCCGGTCATCGGACACCTGGGCCTGACTCCTCAGTCAGTGAACCTGCTCGGTGGCTACCGTGTGCAAGGCCGAGGAGAGAGCGGCGAGATCTTGATGCGCGACGCCAAGGCGATGGAGGCCAGCGGTGCGAGCGCACTCGTGCTCGAAGCAGTGCCGGCAGATCTCGCGGCACGCGTGACCGAGATCCTCTCGATACCGACAATCGGTATTGGCGCAGGTCCGGATACTGATGCTCAGGTGATCGTGTGGCAGGACCTTCTCGGAATGTCGAGTGGCCCGCTCCCCCGCTTCGTCAAGAAGTATGCGGATCTTCGCTCGATCATGAGCGAGGGCGTTCAGCAGTGGGCGGCCGAGGTGGTGTCGGGCGCATACCCAGCACCCGAGCACACCTACGCGTAACCGCCGCTACACGTCGGTGACGCGCAGTCCGGCGTGCGACTTGTAGCGACGATTCATCGAGATCAGGTTCGCGGTCATCGCCTCGACCTGGCCGCAGTTGCGCAGGCGCCCGGCGTAGATGCCCCGGATACCCGGGATTCGGTTGGCCAGCGCCTGAGTGATGTCAGTGGCCTCGCGGTCATCGCCAACCACCAGTACATCGGTATCAATTGAATCGACCGACTCATCAAGTAGTAGGACAGCGGAGATGTGGTGGAAGGCGCCGGTGACCCGCGAGCCAGGCAGCAGTGCAGCGGCCTGCTGAGCGGCTGAGCCCTCCGCTACCTCGAGGCCAAAAGCACCTTGCTTGTCGAATCCCAAGGGATTGACGCAGTCAATGACAATGCGGCCGTCAAGAGCCGCGGTCAACGAGCCGAGAAGAGCAGCATGGCCATCCCACGGCACGGCAACGATCACGACATCGCTTCCGAGCGCGCAGTCTTCATTTGTCGCGCCGGTTACTCCGTGCCCGATCTCATCGGCAATTCCCTGCGCACGTGCCGCGTCACGGGATCCGATCGACACCTGATGGCCGGCCATGGCCAGGCGACGCGCGAGTCCGCGTCCCTGCTCGCCGGTGCCTCCGAGAACACCAATACGAAGGTGTGCGACGTCGGGAAGTACGCGGGGATCAACAACTGCGGGCTTGGTCTCTTCAGTCATAACCACATCCTGCCAGAACACTCCAATCGCGCGAATCATGTGCGTCTTCGACCACCGCGTACATCTGAAAACGGACGATGCAAGAGTTCGGGAAGCACGCGAATCCGTGATTTACGACCCCGCCGATATCACGTGCGCGACACGAAAAGACACACCGACATGAATATGCACACATTTTCTGGCATTGTCTGTCAGAGTTTCATCTGAAGAGTGCTGCAACAGCGCAGTTCTCATCGACACGGGAGGCATAACGTGGCGGTTGCAAAGAAGGCAGCAAAGAAGGCTCCTGCAAAGCGTGCAGTGGCCAAGAAGGCTGCAAAGAAGGCAGCACCCCGCAAGGCAGCAGCAAAGAAGGCTGTCAAGCGCACGGTGAAGAAGGCCGCAGTCAAGAAGACTGCAGCGAAGAAGGCTGTCAAGCGCACAGCCAAGAAGGCCGCAGTCAAGAAGACTGCAGCGAAGAAGGCTGTCAAGCGCACAGCCAAGAAGGCAGCCCCGCGCAAGGCAGCAAAGAAGACCGCCAAGAAGGCAGTCCGCAAGGCAGCCCCGCGCAAGGCAGCAAAGAAGGCAGCTCCGCGCAAGGCAGCAAAGAAGACCGCCAAGAAGGCAGTCCGCAAGGCAGCCCCGCGTAAGGCAGCAGCCAAGCGCACCGTCAAGAAGGCAGCACCCCGCAAGGCAGTCCGCAAGGCAGCCCCGCGTAAGGCAGCAGCCAAGAAGAAGTAGTCACATTCTTCATACGAAAGGCCCGCACCGAATGGTGCGGGCCTTTCGTATGTCGTGACTCAGTCGTCGTCTTCGGCGTCCCAGGCCTCATTGCGCTTGTGCGCGAGTTCCATGGCGTGGGCGGCTGCCGCCTCCGACTCGTACGGACCCATGCGCTCGGCATTGGGGCAGCCGTCTTCCGGCTCAACCTTCTGATGCTCGAGGCAGTAGTACCAGCTCATCTCAACCCTTCCGCGGTGACGATCGCGTCATGTCGACGCGTCTATGAGGACAACCTAGACTCACTCGCATGTCTGTCGCCACGACCCGCCCCCTCGTTCCCGGCCGCGTGTCAGCACGCCGACCGGTTCCGGCCTCGATCGTGCGCCCTGAGTACGTCGACAAGCCCGCACCTACGCCGTACTCCGGAACCGAGGTCAAGGACGCCGAGACCATCGAGGCCATGCGCATTGCCGGCCGAATCGCAGCTGATGCCCTGGTCGAGGTGGGCCGGCACTGCGTGCCGGGCGTCACCACCGACGAACTCGACCGCATCGGCCATGAGTTCCTCTGCGATCACGGCGCCTACCCCTCGACCCTGGGCTATCGGGGTTTCCCGAAGTCACTGTGCAGCTCGCTGAACGAGGTCATCTGCCACGGCATCCCCGACTCCACTGAGCTGATCGATGGCGATATCTGCAATATCGACATCACGGCCTTCATCGGCGGAGTGCACGGTGACACGAACGCCACCTTCTGCGTGGGCGAGGTCGACGAGGAGTCCCGACTCCTGGTCGAGCGCACCCATGAGGCCACCATGCGCGCCATTAAGGCGGTGGCCCCGGGCCGTCCACTCAATGTCATCGGCACCGTGATCGAGAGTTATGCGAAGCGTTTCAATTACGGGGTTGTTCGCGATTTCACCGGCCACGGCATCGGAACCTCATTCCACACCGGCCTGGTAGTGCCGCACTATGACGACCCGCGTCACGACACAACACTCGAGATCGGCATGACATTCACGATCGAGCCGATGCTCACCCTGGGGACCTACGAGTACGACATGTGGTCTGACGACTGGACAGTGGTGACCGCTGACCTGAAGCGCACTGCGCAGTTCGAACACACCCTCGTCGTCACGGAAACCGGCTCGGAGATCCTCACACTCCCCTCCGGCTCCTGATCGCTGCCACGAGAAGTTGGCATTTCAACTAACTGCGGTACGCTGGCGACATGACCAACTGGCTCGATGAGGCGCAGCAGCAGCACTGGCGCGCCTGGATCGCAGCTAATGCACTTCTTACCGATGCGTTCTCCCGCGACCTTCAGGAGTCACACGGCCTGACCTTGGCCGATTATGAAATCTTGGTACGTCTGTCCGAGGCGCCGGAATCTGGCGGTGCCGACACAGGTCGCCGAATGCGTATGAGCGATCTTGCTGAGGCCACGTTGTCGTCACGAAGTCGTCTCTCGCACCAGATCGACCGGATGGAGCGCGCTGGCCTTGTTGAGCGCATGCCATGTGCCGATGACAAACGGGGCTACTTTGCGGTGCTCACTGCTGCCGGCTGGGACACCCTGGTGGCAGCCGCTCCCAGCCACGTTGACAGCGTTCGAGCTCGAATAGTCGACGTGCTCACTCCTGAGGAATTCGCCGCACTCGGCAACGCATCGCAGCGCCTGCTCGACCACCTCGGAGCAGAGCCGACCTAGGCCTGCAGCCGGGCGTCGTTCTCAGGCGCCACCGGCGTGCAGCAATTACGCGCACGCACCCGACCTCGAATCGCCGCGATGGCAAAGGCGATCACGATGATCGCGAATACCCCTCCGATGACGAACTTCATGGCCTCAGTGTGACACGCCAGCATTCACAGGAAACTCACAGACTTCTCCTAGCCCCTCCCCAGGTTCTCCGCCGAACCTTCATTCAGGAGATGGCGCATCCGGCGCCCCCGACGAAGGAGTAGAGATGAAGAAGTCAACCAAGGCCGGTCTCGTGCTCGCGACCCTGGCCGGTAGCGCAGTAGTGATGATCAGCGGCGCCTCAGTCGCCAACGCAGCACCGGGGGCACCCGCCGGTGGCGGCGCACTTCGCCCGCTGGTGTCGGCCGGAACCATTACCTCGACCCAGGCCAAGGCCGTGCACGATCAGCTCCATGCCGATCATGACGCTGCCAAGGCATCTGCACGCAGCACGGCACTGAGCACCCTGGTCTCCGAAGGAACCTTGAGCCAGAGCCAGGCTGATGCAGTAGCCGCAGCTGACCGTGGCGGCATGCGCGCCCTTGTCGACGCTGGCACCATCACTCGCACTCAGGCCGAGGCGATCAAGGCCGAGTTCCAGGAGTACGGCTCGACCAAGACCGATGGGCGCAGCGCATCGCTGGCCAAGCTGGTGAGCAACGGCACCATCACCCAGTCGCAGGCCGACGCGATTGCTGCCGCACTCCCCGCACCGGGCAGCAAGCCCCAGGGTGATCGTGAAATGAAGCCGATGAAGCCGGCCAAGGCTGCTCCCGCACCGAGCGGCACTCCCGCCGCGTAGTTCCCGCTGTAGGGCGGTTGACCTCATGAGTGGGGTCAACCGCCCTACAGTTCTCTCACGCCTAGAGGAGGCATCGTGAGCGCACTGGTTCTCGTCGTCGACGACGAGCCCGCAGTCAACGACTTGATCTGCGATGCCCTCCGGCTTTCGGGCTTTCGCACCCACAGCGCACCCGACGGCCTCGCTGCCCTTCAGTTCCTGCGCACCACATCTGTCGACCTCGTCGTGCTCGACATCAACATGCCCAAGGTCGACGGATTCGAGACCCTGACGCGCATGCGCGATGCCGGTGACTCCACGCCGGTGATCGTGCTCACGGCACGACAGGAGCGCGATGACACACGAGCCGGCTTCGAGCGCGGCGCAGATGACTTCGTCCATAAGCCGTTCAGCATCGAGGAGCTCATCTGGAGGGTGAAGGCAGTCCTTCGACGAAGTGCTGCTGACGCACCTGACTCTGTCCTGGTGCTCGGCGAGGTTCGCCTCGATCCCGACCGGCATCTCGTTACTGTCAGCGAGGAAGAGGTCGCACTGTCAGGAACCGAGTTCCGCCTCCTCGAGATCTTGATGGAGAACACAGGTCGAGTACTCAGCAAGGATCAACTGCTCAATCGTGTCTGGGGCCTTGGCCCCGGAGTGGAGAGCAGCGTGGTCGAGACCTACATCTCTTATCTGCGCAAGAAACTCGGTGATGCCGTGAGCATTCGCACCGTGCGTGGAGTCGGCTATCAATTACAGGATCCCAAGTCATGACTTTGCGCACCAAGATCACCGCTCTGACGGCGCTGCTGATCTTCATCGCCACTGCACTTCTGGGTGCGATTGCCTTCTGGACGACTCGCACCATCCAGTACGACGCTCTCGATCGAGGGCTCATCGCTGCCGCACGCGATGCACGCACGAAGTCACTGCAGGACAACCCGCGCCCCTTGCCCTCAGATGTCTACCTTCCTTACGCGATCAGCTTGATCAGGCCAGGTGATACTCAGGCGCAGCTGCTGCGGCCGGCCGGCTTCGGAAGCTCACCGCTCCCTTTCCCAGCCCTCACTCGCGAGCAAGCCCTGATGTTCATGGACACCCCTGGGAGCGTCGCCTTTACCCCCGAGTACCGGCTCGTCACGGTGGAGTCCGGCCCCAACCGCTCTTTGGTCATCGCCGGAACACCGATCGACGAGCTCAAGCGAGGCCTTGCACGATTAACGCTGCTGCTCGGCATTGGCGTTCTCATCGTCACTGCACTCGGATCATTGATCGCCTGGTTGTTCGTGCGCCGACTTTTCCGCCCGGTTGACGAGATGGTGGTGGCAGCCGAGGAGATCTCACAGGGCAACACCCACCTGCGAGTTCCGGATGCCCCCGCGGGCACGGAGCTCGGCGTACTCTCCGATGCACTGAACACGATGATCGAGTCACTCACGGCTTCTCTGACCGCCGTGGAGGCCTCTGAACTGCGACTGCGCGGCTTCGTATCCGATGCATCGCATGAAATTCGCACGCCGCTGACGGTGATCCGCGGATATGTGGAGCTGCTGCAGGGCCAGCGCGCTGACGCATCTGAGCTAGAAGCCCGCGCCCTTGATCGCATCGAGTCCGAGAGCCGCCGACTCGAGAATCTGGTGACTCAGTTGCTGCTGCTCGAGCGCATCGACTCCGGCAACTCGGCCGCTCAGGAGGAATTCGATCTCACTGCGCTGGTGCGCGAGTACTTTGGAGACTTGACTGATCTCGGCGATGGTCGACCGGTCACGATGAGCCTTGAATCAGCAAACGTCGCCGGCTCTTCCGATCAATGGCGCCAGGTGTTGGCGAACATTACCCAGAACATCACGCGCTACACGCCAGCAGGTTCAGCGGTGCACGTTGAACTCACGACTTGCGAAACCGACGTCGTGCTGACCGTTGATGACTCCGGCCCGGGTATCCCGGCCGACAAGCGAAGCAGCGTGACCCAACGCTTCACCCGACTCGATGAGTCGCGATCTTCGACCACCGGTGGGTTCGGCCTCGGCATGAGCATCATCGCGGCGGTTGTCGAGACTCACCATGGAAGCCTCGAACTGGGCGAAAGCACATCGGGTGGGCTTCGCATTCGCATCACGGCGCCTCGCGGGCGGTAAAGGGACGAGCCGGCCTGTAAGCCGGATTCTGTCTCGACCGAAGTCGAGGGCGATCATCCATCTAGGACTGCCGTTGCCGACAGCCTCGTGCGACCTACCTGCGAACATTGAGCGGGCCGCTCGTTCGCACAGGCCTTGCGGCCCTCTTGGTCTTGCTCCAGGCGGGGTTTACCAAGCCACCATGGTCACCCATGGTGCTGGTGGTCTCTTACACCACCGTTTCACCCTTACCAGGATTGCTCCTGGCGGTCTGTTCTCTGTGGCACTGTCCCGCGGGTTGCCCCGGGTGGGCGTTACCCACCGCCTTGCCCTGTGGAGTCCGGACTTTCCTCGACACTTGCGTGCCGCGATCACCCAGCCGACTCGTCCGCTGAGCAGGCTACGCGCTTTTGGGGCACTCGGTCCACTCACAGATGCGTCAGCCCTGCTGGGGTGCGAGGATCAACCGTGCCCGATCGCCGCCAGCCCTCCACTCGTGAGGCGCGCACGAAGAACGGCTTCGCCCCCAAGATCTGCCAGGCCTGCAAGCGGCCCATGGAATGGCGCAAGGCGTGGGCGGCTAACTGGGATTCAGTGAAGTACTGCTCCGAGAAGTGCCGGCGCGCATGACCGATGTCGTACTACTCCCCTACGACCGCCTCAGCCTCTCTCACTCCGCGATGGCCGGGGCTGCACCGAAGACAACCGAGATCCTGCTGATCGAGAGCGAGCAGATGCTGCGCTCGCGCACTTGGCACGCTCAGCGCCTCTTCCTCCTCCTGTCGGCATCAGCGCACGTCGAACAGGAACTGAGAAGTCAGGGATACACCGTCCACTCGATCTCGGCGCCTTCGATGCGCGCGGGCATCGAGGCATTTCGCCGCGAGCATCCCGATGCGCGGATCCGCTGCACTCAGCCCAGTTCGTCATCGTCCCAACGAGCCTTGCTCGAGTACGGGGTCGAACTCGTGCCCGATGACACCTTCCTGACCTCGCGCGAGGAGTTTCGCGCTTGGGCAGGTGACCGCAGACCGTTGGTGATGGAGACCTTCTACCGGTGGCAGCGCACGCGGCTGGGCATCTTGGTGGAGCACGGTGCGCCTGTCGGGGGCACGTGGAATCTCGACAAGGAGAACCGACTGCCACCGCCGAAGGGCGCGCACCCGTGGCCCGAGCCTTTGCGTCACGAGCCTGACGACATCGATGAGCGGGTATGGCAGTCGATCATCGATCGCGAGCTTCCGATTACCGGCGCCGCGCCCAATGGCACATGGGCCACGACACGTGCCGGCGCACTGCGCCAGCTCGCGTACTTTCTCGACACGTCACTCGTCGACTTCGGGCCGTACGAGGATGCAATGCCCCGCGACTCATGGTCGGTCAATCATTCACTGCTGAGCCCGTACTTGAATCTGGGACTCATCACCGCACGTGAGGTAGTTGACGCAGTAGTCGAGAGGTTTCACCAAGGCGGTATCCCGCTCGCCTCGGCCGAGGGTTTCATCCGCCAGGTCATCGGGTGGCGCGAGTATGTGAACGGTGTCTACTGGCTCTTCGAGGACAACTACCGAAACTCCAATGAGCTGCGGGCAGATCGACCGCTGCTACCGCTATTGAGCGAACCTTCGCAGACGAAGATGGCCTGCGCGTCATCCGTTGTTTCTGATGTCATGGATCGGGGTTGGGCTCATCACATCCCACGCCTAATGGTTCTCAGCAATCTTGCACTCATCGCGGGCGTTCGCCCCCAGGAATTCCTCGACTGGATGAAAGCGATGTTCATCGATGCTGCGGACTGGGTGATGGTGCCGAACGTGATCGGCATGGGCCTGCATGCGGATGGCGGCGCGATGATGACCAAGCCTTACGCAGCTGGAGGGGCCTACGTAAAGCGCATGGGGCGCTTTTGTTCAGGGTGCGTTTACGATCCCGGAAAGCGCGTTGGCGAGACCGCCTGCCCGCTCACGACCCTCTACTGGGATTTCCTCGATCGCAATCGGGCGACCTTGAAGGGCAATCACCGAATGGCCCAGCAATTCGCTGGCCTCGATCGACTCTCGGATCTTGATGACGTGCGTGCTCGCGCACGCGACGTTCTTGACGGCCTGAGTGCCGGGACGATCTAGAGGATCGAGCAGCCGGATTCCCAGAGTGACTCCGGCACGACTGCGTCGTTAGGTCGGGCATCACCTGGCGCGAATGTGCCGCACACGTTCTCCGGGGCCTTCAGCACCCAATCGGCACCTACTCTCTCGAAGATCGACGGCTCGGAAGCACCGCTCGCACCCTCGCCGGAAAGCGTCGCGTGCATGACGGCCCACTCCCCGCTGCATTCGACGGAGTCGACAGAAGCAAGAGTCATGTCCGAGTCATGCAGGATCATCTCGAACGTACTTTGCAAAGTGCCGGAGTCGCAGGAGGCATCAGGCTGAGCCGAGGATCCCGAGCAGCCGCTCAGCACAACGACCGCGACGGCGACACCTGCGAGTGCGAGCTTCATGAAGTGAGCATGCCATGCGGTACTCGGGTAGCGTCCAGGCGTGCTCATCCTGTTGCCCCCTAGTGAGGGCAAGACCTCGCCGACAGCAGGTCCCACGCTCGATCTAGCAGGTCTGAGCTTCCCTGAGCTAGCTCGGCTTCGCACGTCGACCCTCAAGGCGTTGGTCGACTTGTGCACCAAGAACCCGAAGGCTGCCGCAATCTTGGGCCTTGGCCCGACCCAAGCAGATGAGGTGCGCGTCAATGCGCATCTGCGCAAGGCTCCCTGCGCACCGGCCATTGAGGTCTACACCGGCGTGCTCTTCGACGCCCTCGACGTCACCTCCCTCGGCAAGCCGGCAAGGCGCCGCTTGCAGGCCTCCACCGTGATCTCATCCGCGCTCTTCGGGCTCGTGCGACCCGGTGACTTAATTCCGGCCTATCGACTCAGTGGGGATGTCTCACTTCCAGGTATCGGCGCGCCCGCCGCTCATTGGCGAGATTTGGTCGGAGAGGTCATCAACCAGACATCAGGCGTGATCATCGACCTGCGCTCTCAGATGTACGCGAACCTCGGGCCTATCCCCGCGGAGGCTGCGTCACGAACCGTCAGTGCGCGCATCTTGCTGGAGAAGAATGGCAAGCGTTCGGTCGTGAGTCATCACAACAAGGCAAGCAAGGGGCGGCTCGTACGAGCTCTGATTGAGCGAAGTGCGCCACCAGCCACGATCGATGCGTTGATGAAGACTCTGAGAGAACTGAAATGGAGGTGCGAACTCAGCGAGTCGAAGAAGGCGGGTCTACCCGCCACGCTCGACATCATCGTGCCGGAAATCTGATCCGCGACTAGATATCGGGCGTGTGCACGCCACGCAGATGCGCAGCCTCAGAGAAGCCGAACATTGATGCATTGCCGTCGGGGAACCAGGCCAACGTGGTCAGCGAGCACGGCGAGAGTTCCATCTTGAACAGCAAGGTGAGATCGGTTTCGAGCGCCTGGCTGACCATCACCTTGATCGGAGTCACGTGCGCGACGATGATGACGCGCTTGCCTGCGTGACGCTCGAGTACGCCGCGACGTGCTGCCTCTACGCGACGGTTGACGTCAGCAAATGACTCACCACCTGGCGGAGCCACCTCAGTCGAGGCAAGCCAGGCATTGAGCTGCTCGGGCCAGCGCTCGCGCACCTCGGAAAACGTGAAGGCATCCCATTCGCCGAAGGCGCATTCTGCAAAGCCCTCATCGAGCTCAACCGAAACTCCGATGGCCTCGGAGACATAGGCGGCAGTCTGCTGCGTGCGCAGCAAAGGCGAGGCCACGATGACATCGGCGCCACCGCGCTCGGCGATCTCGCGGGCGAGTGCCTGAGCCTGCGCATTTCCGAGCTCATTGAGCGGCTTGTCTATGCCACCGATTCCGCTAAAACGCTTCTCGACACTGAAGTCAGTAGCGCCGTGACGAGCCAGAAGCAACGTGGTGGGTGCGCCGAGGTCGCTCCAGCCGACCATGCGATTGGCAGCCGTGGCCTTGCCGGGGCTTCCCTGCGCGCCTTGCTCTGCGGCATCACCGACGACATCGGCGGCCTCACGCACGAGCGCTTCGACCAGTAAGGCGCCGCGTTCGCGAACGATGAGTGGTGCACCGCCTGCCAAAGCCTGATCGAGCGCTTCGTTGACCATGCGATCAGCCGCCGCGTTCTCTGCGCGCGGCACCCAGGTGTACATGACCTGACCTGCAGCGAAGATCGCGCGGGCCTCCTTGGCGAGTTCACGCATATCGGGGTGCTTGATCTGCCAACGGCCACTCATCTGCTCGACGACGAGCTTTGAATCAAGGCGCACCTCAACTCGCGCATCGGCAGCAATCTCGAATGCTTTCCTCAAGCCTGCAATGGCCCCGCGATACTCGGCGACATTGTTGGTGGCACTTCCGATGTACTCGCCGATCTCGAAGAGCAGCTCACCTGTGGTCGCATCACGCACGACAGTTCCGTAGGCAGCGGGACCGGGGTTGCCCCGTGAGCCGCCGTCGGCTTCGACGATCAGCGAACGTGACACGATCAGAGACCGGACTCAGCAGTACGAACGAGAATGCGGCGGCACTCTTCGCAGCGCACGACCGCGGAAACGTTCGCGTTACGAAGGGCCTCGATCTCGTTCGGCGGGAGCTCGAGTCGGCATCCTTCGCAGCGACCGCGGTAAAGCCGAGCTGCGCCGACACCGGAGTGATCGAGGCGGATTTTCTCGTACAGAGCGAGAAGATCGGCCGGAATGCCATCGGCGATGCGAGCACGATCCGCGGTGACCATCGACTTCTCAGCCTCGATCTCCTCGTGCAGCACACGCACAGTCTCGGCAAGTGCCTCACGCTCTGCGGCCAGCTCAGCCTTCTGCCCGGCGAGCTGCGTGACGGCAGCCAGCGCACCCTCGACGCGATCCATGATCTCGAGCTCGACGTCTTCAAGCTCGCTTTGTCGGCGGGCGAGCGATTCGATCTCGTGCTGGAGGTTCTGAAGCTGCTTCGGGTCGCCGATCGAGCCGCCGTTGAGCAGCTCCTGATCATGGAGTGAGCGCGCGCGTACCTGCTCGACGTCGGCCTCGGCTCGGTCCTGGTCGCGCTTGAGATCGTCGGCGATGACCTCGGCGGCCACGAGCTCATCTCGAGTGCGCGCGAAACGAGTGTCGAGATCGACGAGAGCCGTTGCCTCCGGGAGGGTCGCGGCGCGATGCGCGAGCTGCGAGAGCCTGGTGTCCTTCTCCTGGAGATCGAGGAGGCGCCACTGGTCTTGCGGTTCGGCGTTCACGAGGTGCTCCCTAGGTGTGCGGCCCACGGATCCGTAGGTGTGGTCGAGACGACCGTTCGTACCGTACCGCCGATCACGGCAGCAGCTTGCCGCAGCCAGGGCCACTCACTCGCCCAGTGAGCCACGTCCACCAGGGCGCATCCACCGTCAACGAGGTGATCCTGGGCACGATGATGACGAAGATCTGAGGTCACATACACATCGGCGACTTCAGCTGCGGCCTCGAGGAACGAATCCCCCGCCCCGCCGCACACGGCCACCGTGCGCACCTGGGAATCAAGATCACCGGCAATGCGCACGCCATGCGCGGTCGCGGGCAGTGCGCCTGCCACAAGTGATCCGAATGATTCGAGGCTCATCGCATTAGTCAGGGTTCCGATGCGCCCTGTACCGAGAGTGGAGTCTCGAGCATCCGGCACGAGCGGACGAAGGTCAGTGAGCCCAAAGGCCTGAGCAAGCGCATCACTCACACCGGGGTTGGCGTGATCAGCATTCGTGTGAGCGCTGAAAAGCGCGATGCCATTCTCAATGCACCTAGTGACAACCTCACCCTTGGCGTTCGTCGCGGCAACGCCATGAACTCCGCGTAGGAAAAGCGGATGATGAGTGACGATCAACTGCGCACCGCACGCAATGGCCTCCTCGACGATCTGCGGAAGCGGATCAACCGCAAGCAAAACCGTGTCGACCTCGACGTCTAGTCGACCGCAGGTGAGCCCGACAGCATCCCAGTCCTCGGCCAGCCACTGCGGATAGGCGGCGTCGAGGGAGGTGATGAGCTCGCGGACGGTAGCCATGGGTGAAGGCTACCGAGCATTAATGGTGGGTGATGAGGGACTCGAACCCCCGACATCTGCCTTGTAAGGGCAGCGCTCTAACCAACTGAGCTAATCACCCGGGAGGGATGAGGCTATCGCGTTCATCTCGAGGCAAGAAAACTGCCCGCTTGCTCTCAGAGAGCGGCCAGGGCCGCCTTGTACTCATCGGCACTTCGCGCCTCACCCGGTGGGTTAATGACGCTCCAGCGCACAATGCCCGCCTTATCGATGACGAAGGTGCCGCGAGTGGCAAAGCCCTTCTCCGGGAGGAAGACGCCATAGGCCCGAGCAACCTCGCCATGCGGCCAGAAGTCACTGAGCAGCGAATGCACGAGGTTCTCCTGCTTGGCGTACACCTTCAGCGTGTGCGGGGTATCGCAGGAGACGCTGAGAATCACCGCCTCGTCGGCCTCGAAGTCTGCCTGGCTGTCGCGTAGTGCGCAGAGCTCGCCGGTGCACGTACTCGTGAAGGCGAACGGATAGAACATCAAGACGACGTTCTTCTTGCCACGGAAGTCAGCAAGCGAGATCGATTCACCAAACTGATTGGTGAGCGTGAACTCAGGAGCGGGCTGTCCCGCCTCCACAGTCATTCGCGAACTAGCGCTTGGCGCGCGGGGCAACAAGTCGAGTGCCCTGCCAATTGGCACCGGCACTGACAGTGCTGGTCTGCTGCAGACCGGCGGTCGGTGCTGCGTCAGAAATATCCTCGGCCTCGACGTGACCATCGCGACCGGGCTTCGGGGTAAGCAGCCACACGACGCCGTGGTCGGCCAGAAGTCCGAGTGAGTCCATCAGGGCATCAACCAGGTCACCGTCGTCCTCGCGCCACCACATGAGCACGACATCGACAACTTCATCGAAATCCTCATCGACAAGTTCGCCGGCGATAACGGCCTCGATACCGGTGCGCAGGGCTTCGTCGACATCGTCGTCGTAGCCGATCTCCTGGACGGTCTGGCCCTCTTCGAGCCCTAGCCGACTGGCACGCATACGTGCCTCGTCGAGATCGCCTGCGGCGGTCACGAGATCTCCTTATCGTCATGAGCCGGGCTCACCACCCGTGCCCGCAGGCCGCTCGGCCCGCTGTGGTCGTTAGTCCACACCGCTGGGCGGCCCAGCGCAAGCGACAAGGCCGAAGTCGAGCCGAACTCGGCCAATAAAAAGGCCGAACTGAGGTGATGAATTCCCCCGTTTACTCCCCTTTATGCATCGCGACGCGTGGCGTGGAAGGATTAGGGGGAACTGGTAACCCCTGTCCTGCTCTTGCTCGGCCCTGCACCGCCCCTGTCCATACCCCCGGCCACTCGGAGACCCCGAAGTGCCGGCCTTCGAAAGGGAATACGTGGCCCCCGGACGCGATCGCGACCCGCTACTCGCGGGTGGTCTGCCCACTCAGTACGTCGATGTCGACCCCGATGAGACCTCGGAATGGGTCGAGTCCTTCGACCAGCTGGTCAACGAGGGCGGAAACTACCGCGCGCGCTATGTGATGCTGTCGCTGCTGCGACGAGCCGCGGAGCGCAATGTCGGCCTTCCCAGCCTGCGCAGCACCGACTACATCAACACCATCCCGCCGGAGCGCGAGCCATGGTTCCCCGGTGACGAAGAAGTTGAGCATCGCATCCGCCAGATCATCCGCTGGAATGCCGCGATCATGGTGCATCGCGCACAGCGCCCCGGCATCTCCGTCGGCGGTCATATCTCCAGCTACGCATCGTCCGCGTCGCTGTACGAGGTCGGCTTCAACCACTTCTTCCGCGGCCCCGATCACCCCAGCGGCGGCGACCAGGTCTTCTTCCAAGGTCACGCATCCCCCGGCATCTACGCCCGCGCCTTCCTCGAAGGTCGTCTAACCGAGCATCAGCTCGATGGCTTCCGCCAGGAGGTCTCGCATCCCGGTGGCGGCCTGCCGTCATACCCGCATCCGCGTCTGCTGCCGTGGTTCTGGCAGTTCCCGACCGTGTCGATGGGCATCGGTCCGCTGAACGCGATCTACCAGGCACGCTTCAACAAGTACATCACCCATCGCGGCATCAAGGATGCCTCGGACCAGAAGGTGTGGGCCTTCCTCGGAGACGGTGAGACCGATGAGGTCGATGCCGTAGGTGCGATCGGTCTGGCCGCACGCGAGGAGCTCGACAACCTCGTGTTCGTCGTCAACTGCAACCTGCAGCGACTCGATGGCCCCGTGCGCGGTAACGGCAAGATCATCCAGGAACTCGAGAGCTTGTTCCGCGGCGCAGGCTGGAATGTCATCAAGGTGATCTGGGGCCGTCGTTGGGATGAACTCCTCGCTGCTGACCGCGATGGTGCCCTCGTCAACTTGATGAACGCAACGCCTGACGGCGACTTCCAGACCTACAAGTCCGAGAGCGGCGCATTCGTGCGCGATAACTTCTTCGGACGCGATCCGCGCACGGCCAAACTGGTCGAGGGCTGGAGCGACGAGGAGATCTGGTCACTGCGTCGAGGTGGTCACGATTACCGCAAGCTGTATGCCGCGTACGAGGCTGCGAACGCCACGAAGGGTCAGCCGACCGTCATCTTGGCTCACACCATCAAGGGATGGACTCTCGGTTCGCACTTCGAGGGCCGCAACTCCACCCACCAGATGAAGAAGCTCTCGCTTGACGATCTCAAGGACTTCCGCGATCTCATGGAGATCCCGATCCCTGACTCGCAACTTGACCCGTACCTGCCGCCGTACTTCCACCCCGGCCCCGACAGCGATGTCATGCACTACGTGAACGAGACCCGCAGCAAGCTCGGCGGCTCGGTCCCCACTCGTCGCAATGTCGCGAAGCCCTTGACCTTGCCAGGCGATGACGCCTACGAGGTCGTACGTCGCGGCTCGGGCAAGCAGTCGGTGGCCACCACGATGGCCTTCGTCCGCTTGCTGAAGGACTTGATGAAGGACGAGAACATCGGTCATCGGTTCGTGCCGATCATTCCCGATGAAGCGCGCACCTTCGGCATGGATGCCATGTTCCCGACCGCGAAGATCTACTCCCCGCACGGACAGCAGTACATCTCCGTCGATCGCGAGTTGATGCTGTCGTACAAGGAGTCTGTCACCGGGCAGATCCTGCATGAGGGGATCAATGAGGCCGGCTCCGTCGCCTCGTTCACTGCAGCAGGCACGTCGTACTCCACTCACGGCGAAGCAGTTATCCCGATCTACATCTTATACTCGATGTTCGGGTTCCAGCGCACCGGCGATGCCTTCTGGGCAGCCATGGACCAAATGGCTCGCGGCTTCGTGCTCGGTGCCACTGCAGGTCGCACCACACTCAACGGTGAGGGCCTGCAGCACGAAGACGGTCACTCGCTGCTGCTCGCAGCAACCAACCCCGCCGTCGTCGCATACGACCCGGCATTCGGTTACGAGCTCGGTCACATCGTCAAGGACGGCCTGCGTCGCATGTATGGCGAAAGCCCAGAGGACATCTACTACTACCTCACTATCTACAACGAGCCATACCCGCAGCCTGCCGAGCCGGAGAACGTTGACGTCGACGGGATTCTGCGTGGCATGCATCTGGTCAGCGAATCGCACGGTGATGGTCCGCACGTGCAGCTGCTCGCCAGCGGTGTCGGCGTGAACTGGGCGCTAAAGGCACAAGAACTCCTGCGCGAGCAGTGGGGCGTCTTCGCCGATGTCTGGTCGGTGACCTCCTGGAATGAGCTTCGTCGCGATGGACTTGCGACAGATCGCTTCAACTTCCTCAACCCCGATGCCGAGCAGCGAATTCCGTACGTAACTCAGCGCCTGGAAGGTCGTCAGGGGCCGGTTGTCGCGGTCTCTGACTGGATGCGCGCCGTGCAGGATCAAATCCGCGAATGGGTTCCGCAGGAGTTCGTCTCGCTCGGCACTGATGGGTGGGGCATGTCTGACACTCGTGGCGCACTGCGTCGTCACTTCCTGGTCGACGGCGAGTCGATCACGGTTCAAGCGCTCACGATGCTGGCCAAGCAGGGTCAGTTCGATCGGAATCGACTTCGCGAAGCCGTCGATCGCTACTCACTCGATGATCCGTCTGCAGCCGATGCAGGCAACACCGAAGGTTCAGGCTGATCATGAGCCAAGACCCCAAGCGATTCCTCGGATACCTCGAGGCCGAGCGCAACGCAGTTCTGCTGTATCGCGCGCTGGCTGAGACCACCGACGGTGATCGTCGCGAAGCGTTGCTCGAGCTTGCTGAGATCGAAGAGCATCATGCCGCGCACTGGGTGGATAAACTGCAGGAGTACGGAATTGCCGTTCCTCCTGCACCTTTGGACCTCGATCCCAACGATGCGGGCCTACTCGCACGTGCGCGCGCAGCTGGGCTCGATGGAGTGCTTCAGACGCTCGAAGATGTCGAAGGCGCAGCATCGGGCATGTATGACGACGAGCCTGAGGCACCGCTTGGCATGAGCGATGACGAGCGCGCGCACGCCGAGGCACTTCGCCTGATGCGCGAGGATCCCTCAAAACTCGTGCTGCAAGGTCGCGCACCGCATCGAGTACTGAGCCCAAGCAATGGCGAGAAGTGGCACCGCACTGATCGCTCGGGCTCCATCCGCGCCGCAGTGTTCGGCATCAGCGACGGCCTCGTGTCCAACACGGCACTGGTCATGGGATTCGCGGGCGCCCAGACCGCGAACAGCACGGTGCTTTTCGCCGGACTTGCAGGCCTGTTTGCCGGCGCCTTCTCCATGGCCGCCGGCGAGTACGTGAGTGTGGCCAGCCAGCGAGATCTCTTCCGTCGCGAGATCGAGATGGAAGCTTCCGAACTGCGTGATAACCCGGCCGAGGAACAGAAGGAACTCGAACTCATCTACCGCGCCAAGGGCATCTCTCGCGAGATCGCCGCTCAGACCGCATCTCAGATCATGTCTGATCCCAAGATGGCACTTGAGACCTTGGCACGCGAGGAACTCGGCCTGGATCCCGACGAACTCGGCTCGCCGGTCAAGGTCGCTATCTCGAGTTTCATCTCCTTCGCGGTCGGCGCTTCCTTCGTCGTACTTCCGTACTTCTTCCTCACCGGAACTGCTGCGCTGATCACCGCCATCTGTCTCTCGCTGCTCGCGATGATCCTCGTCGGTGCCACAGTCGGAAAGCTCTCCGGCCGCAATGTGTTCTTCTCCGTGGGTCGCCAGCTGATGTGGGGTGTCGGCGCGGCTGCCGTGACCTTCGGCATCGGCAAGATCGTCAGCGCTGTCACCGGCGCTTCCATTGGCTGACCGTGACCGAATCCGGCGATCGTCGACTCTCGCTCGCCGCGGGAGCATTGGCGACTGCGGCCACTCTTCGGATGGAGGAATCCCTCCCCTGGTATCGCGAGCTCGGCGCACAGGAACGCACATGGGTGTCCTCGGTCGCGCAGGCAGGCATCAACGCCTTCATCGAGTGGCACAGCGCCCAGGGTTCTAACCGTGCCCTCACCTCTGATGTCTTCGGCGCCGCACCGCGCGAGCTCGCCCGGGTGATCTCACTCGAGCAGACCGTTGACCTCGTGCGCACCACCATCGATGTTGTCGAGGCCAGCATCGATGATCTCGCTGAGGAACGCGATCGTCCGCGCCTGCGCGAATCGATCCTTCGCTACTCGCGTGAGATCGCGTTCTCGGCCGCAGAGGTTTACGCCCGCGCGGCCGAGGCACGAGGTGCCTGGGATGCGCGACTGGAGTCACTGGTCGTTGATGCACTCTTACGTGATGAACTCGACGAGTCAGTGATCGGTCGCGTCAATGCCCTCGGCTGGACAAATCGCACGTCATTGATGGTGCTCGCGGGCGCTGCGCCCGTCGGTCACCCGGAGGCATCACTCGACGTCCTTCGACGAGCAGCACTTCATCACGATGTCGAACTGCTCACCGGAATTCACGGCACCACGTTGCTCGCCATTGCCGGCGGAGTCGCTGATGCCGATCGCACCGCGCGACTCCTGTCACCGCATTTCGGTCCAGGGCCAGTGGTGCACAGCCATGTGATCACCGGCTTCCTCTCCCTTCCCGAGCAAGCGCGCGAGACCATCAGTGGGCTTCGCGCAGTACCGGGCTGGCCTGCGGCCCCCCGCATCGTGTCGGCCGATGAGCTTTTGCCCGAGCGAGCCCTGCTCGGCGATGCGAGCGCCGTCGACCACCTCATTGCCACGGTGTACGTGCCGTTGGTCGCCGACCAGGCCCTCGTGACCACCGCTGCGGCCTACCTAGAACAGTCACCTTCACTGGAGGCGACAGCTCGAACCCTGGTCGTCCACCCCAACACCGTCAGGTATCGCCTTCGCCGGATTACCGAGATCACGGGGCATTCCCCCACGGAGGCCCGCGGGGCCTATGCCCTCCGCCTGGCCCTGACCCTGGGGCGACTGGCCACCTTGTAGGATTCCTACAAATGTAAGCGCTCGACATTGGCTCGTTCGGCAGCGCAATCCCCACTGTGTTCACGGAAGGCTATGAAGGTGCTCGTAGTCGTAGCGCCCGGACAGGGCTCCCAAACCCCAGGTTTCCTCGCCCCATGGCTCGATGTCCCGGGGGTGAAGGATCGCCTTGAATGGCTCAGTGCTGTCGCCGGAATCGATCTCGTCGCCCACGGCACGACCTCCGATGCCGACACGATCCGTGACACCGCTATTGCGCAGCCGCTGATTGTCGGCGCCGGCCTGGTCACCATGCTCAGCCTCTTTCCCCATCCTTCCGCTGCCTTCTCTCAGATCGGTGCAGGCGCCGGTCACTCAGTCGGCGAGATCACCGCGTCAGTCGGTGCCGGCGTGCTCTCTGCTGAGCAGGCCATGGTCTTCGTGCGCGAGCGCGGCAAGGGTATGGCCGCTGCTGCAGCTGTCACCGCCACTGGCATGAGCGCCGTTTTGGGCGGAGACGCCGATGTTGTCGTTGCACACGCTGAGAAGCACGGACTGACCCCGGCCAACATGAATGGCGCAGGCCAGATCGTCGTGGCAGGCACCATGGAGCAACTCGCAGCATTCGCCGCTGACGCACCCGAGGGCTCGCGCGTACGCCCGCTCGAGGTTGCCGGCGCTTTCCACACTCACCACATGGCTCCTGCAGTGGCCACTCTCGGCGGCTACGCGCGTTCGATTTCCACCCATGACCCGCGCGTAAAGCTCATCAGCAATGCCGACGGCCAGATCGTCCACGACGGCCGTCAGGTTCTCAAGCGTCTCGTCAACCAGGTCAGTAATCCCGTGCGCTGGGATCTGTGCATGCAGACCATGGCTGATCTCGGCGTGACAGCCGTAATCGAGATTCCGCCGGCAGGCGCCCTTACCGGCCTGATCAAGCGCGCACTCCCCGGTGTCGAAACCCTCGCACTCAAGAGTCCCGATGATCTCGATGCCGCCTGGGCAATGATTGAGACTCATGGCCGGAAGTCGAGCCTGGACTCCAGCCCGACCTGGCGCCTGCTCATCGCTCCCGCCAAGGGCACCTTCCGACTTCTGTCGCAGGCCCAACCAGGTGATGCACTTGTCGCGGGCGAGTCCGTCGGCTCCGTCGACACCTTGCGCGAGAGCCACGGAGTCCTGGCACCGCATGGCGGCACAGTCGTCGAGTGGCTCGTGCACGACGGCGATCTAGTTTCCCCCGGCCAGCCGATCGTGCGCCTGCATCCTGAGGCTCAGGAGGCCATGGCGTGACCGCCACCATCACGCCGGCAACAGGTGCCGCGTATGCGCGCATCATGTCGGTGGGCGGCTATCGCCCCAGCCGAATCGTCACCAACGACGAAGTGTGCAAGCGCATCGACTCCTCTGATGAATGGATCCGTGAGCGCTCCGGCATCATCGAGCGTCGTTATGCCGCCGACGATGAAAGCGTGGTCGATATGGCCACCGCGGCAGCGACCAAGGCTCTCGACAAGTCAGGTATCGACGCCGCTGATGTTGGCCTCGTGCTCGTCGCGTCGGTGACTCACCCCTATCCGACTCCCTCGGCCGCAGCAGAGGTGGCCTTTCGTGTCGGTGCAATCGGTGCAGCCGCCACCGACATCTCCTCCGCCTGTGCGGGCTTTTGCTACGGCATCGCTCTCGCTGATTCCGTCGTGCGCAGTGGCGCCGCCAAGTACGTGATCGTCATTGGCGTCGAAAAGCTCTCCGACTGGACAGACCACAGCGATCGCAGCACCGCATTCATCTTCGCTGACGGAGCGGGTGCGGTCGTCATTGGTCCGTCTGACGTTCCGGCAATAGGCCCCGTGGTCTGGGGCTCCGATGGCGAACAGCGCGACGCGATCAACATGACCCAGTCGCTCGTGGAATACCGCGATGAGCCCGGGCCGATCTTCCCCGCTCTCACCATGCAAGGCCAGCAGGTCTTCCGATGGGCCGTGGGCGACATGGCGAAGACCGCCCAGCGCGCACTTGATGTCGCGCAGGTCTCTGCCGACGATCTCGATGCGTTCATTCCGCATCAGGCGAATATGCGTATCACCGATGCGATGATTCGCGCATTGAAGCTTCCGGCGCACGTACCTGTCGCACGCGACATTGCGTACACCGGAAATACGTCCGCCGCCTCGATCCCGCTGGCCATGGAGCGCATGCTCGATGACCACGAGGTCGAGCACGGCGGCACGGCATTACTGATCGGCTTCGGAGCGGGCCTCGTGTTCGCCTCCCAGGTCGTCACCTTGCCGTAGCACCACCGCATAACCCGCAGTTACCCACTAATGAATGGAAGGAAGAACATGAGCGAGGACATCCTGAGCGGCCTGGCAGTTATCGTGAACGAGGTCGCCGGTGTTCCGGTTGCTGACGTTCAGGCCGACAAGTCATTTGTCGACGATCTGGATATCGACTCCCTGTCGATGGTCGAGGTTGTCATGGCCGCCGAAGACAAGTGGGGCGTGAAGATCCCCGACAGCGAGGTCAAGAACCTCAAGACTGTCGGCGACGCCGTCACCTACATCTCGGCAAACCTCTAGGACTTTTCGCGGTGGGGCAGGCAACTGCCCCACCGACGTCCTAGGCAGCACCGCAATACCAGCACGGCTACACCCGAACACCCGCACTTCTTAAACCGCAGAAACGCACTGCACAGGAGACACACATGACTGGTCAGGTCGTCATCACAGGCCTTGGCATGACTACACCCGTCGGCGGCGACGTCGAGACAAGCTGGCGCAATGTGCTCGCCGGCAAGCCGGGCATCGTCACCATCGATGAGCCGTGGGCAGAGATTCAGCCCGCGCGCATCGCCGGAATCATGGCTGTCGATCCTGGTGAGGTACTCGATCGAGTCGAGGCCCGCAAGCTCGATCGCGCGCAGCAGGCTGCGTTGGTGGCCGCGCGCGAGGCCTGGGCAATGGCTGGTGCTCCTGCCGTCGACCCGGCGCGTCTCGGCGCGGTGATTTCCAGCGGCATGGGCGGTCTCACCTCGCTGATGTCGGCATACGACACCCTGCTCGAGAAGGGCCCCTCACGTGTCTCCCCTCACATGGTCACCCAGATCATGCCCAATGGCCCTGCTGCTGTCGTGGGTCTCGAGGTTGGCGCACGCGCCGGCGTTCACGGCCTGGTCAGCGCCTGTGCATCAGGCGCCGAGGCTGTCTCCTATGCCGCTCGCATGATCCAGACCGGTCGCGCTGATGTGGTCATCTGCGGAGGCACCGAGGCCGTCATCCATCCGATCACGATGGCCGGTTTTGCCTCCATGCGCGCGCTCTCGACTCGCAACGACGATCCTGCTGCTGCATCGCGCCCCTACGACATCGACCGCGATGGCTTCGTCATGGGCGAAGGTGCGGGCGTGCTCGTGCTTGAGTCGGCAGAGTTTGCCGCCGCTCGTGGCGCCACGGTTCTGGGCATCTACGGAGGCTCGGGTCTGACCTCCGACGGTCATCACATCGCTCAACCTGATCCCGAGGGCCACGGTGCTGCACGCGCGGTGCGCTTCGCGATCGAGGATGCAGGCCTCACCACCTCCGACATCGTGCACGTCAATGCGCATGCGACTTCTACTCCGCAGGGCGATATCGCCGAGTCGACCGCCATTCGCGCAGCGCTCGGCGATCACACCGACAACGTCGTCGTCACAGGTACCAAGTCGATGACCGGCCACCTGCTCGGCGGAGCCGGCGCGATCGAGTCGATCTTCTCCGTGCTCGCACTTCGCGATCGACTCGTTCCCCCGACCGCGAACCTGCACAACCTCGATCCTGAAGTGAATCTCGACGTCGCTCGCGACAAGCCGCGCGAGCTGCCTGCCGGTGACATCGCGGCAGTGAACAACTCATTCGGATTCGGCGGACACGATGTCGCCGTCGTCTTCAGGAGCGTCTGACATGTCGGAGACCACCGAGCTCGACCCCCGCTCCCCTCGCGCACGTTTGGCTAACTTCTTCGACGACGGCATCTTCGAGACCATCACCCCCGAAGATGACCGCGGCGTACTTGCCGCCGTCGGACGCGCCCATGGCACCCAGGTCGTGGCATTCGCCACCGACGTCACTGTGCAAGGCGGTGCCATGGGAAATGACGGCAGCCGTGCCATCGTCACCGCTTATGACCGAGCCTTCGCCGACTCGGCGCCGATCGTGGGTATCTGGCACTCCGGCGGAGCCCGCCTCCGCGAGGGCGTACTCAGTCTCGATGCGGTCGGACGCGTGTTCGCGGCCATGACGCGCATTTCCGGCAAGGTTCCGCAGATCTCCATCGTCCTCGGTCCTGCCGCCGGTGGCGCTGCCTACGGCCCGGCACTCACCGACATCGTGATCCTCGGCCCGCAGGGCCGCATCTTCGTGACCGGTCCC
Source organism: Actinomycetota bacterium (assembly GCA_947449035.1). Lineage (GTDB taxonomy): Bacteria > Actinomycetota > Actinomycetes > S36-B12 > S36-B12 > CAIKZY01. The sequence goes on along the minus strand of CANFQC010000005.1, from coordinate 48,254 downwards.
GAGGTCGTGCGTTCGGTTACCGGCGAAGACGTCAACATGGAAACCCTCGGCGGCGCCGAGCCCCATGGCCGACGCAGTGGTGTCGTGCACATCGTCTCCGAGACTGAACAAGATGCCCTCGACGAAGGTCGCCGTCTGGTGCAGTTGCTCGGCCACCAAGGCTCACTCGACATGGGCAAGATCGATGACGTTGATCTCGGCGCCTTCATGCCGGAGTCCGCACGTCGTGCGTACGACGTTCACCCGTTGGTGGAGCACTTTGTCGACGCCGATAGCTTCGTCGAACTGCACGCCCGTTGGGCACCGAACATCGTGGTCGGCCTCGGTCGTCTTGGCGGCCGCACTGTCGGCATCGTCGCCAACAACCCGCTTCGTCTCGGCGGCTGCCTTGACTCAAACTCGGCGGAGAAGGCGGCCCGTTTCGTGCGGATGTGTGATGCCTTCGCCGTTCCGCTGGTCGTGCTCGTCGACGTTCCGGGCTACCTGCCTGGTGTCGGCCAGGAGTGGGAAGGCGTCGTGCGACGCGGTGCGAAGCTCCTGCACGCATTCGCCGAGTGCGTTGTTCCCCGCGTCACCGTTGTCACGCGAAAGGCTTACGGCGGCGCCTACATCGCCATGAACGCCTCATCACTGGGCGCCACGAAGGTCTTTGCCTTCCCCACTGCTGAGGTTGCGGTCATGGGCTCGGTCGCCGCGATTCGCATCTTGCATCGTCGTCGCCTCTCGGAGGTGCCCGACGAGAACCGCGAGCAGGTCGAACTCGAGTTGGCTGCCGAGCACGAGGTCATCTCAGGCGGAATCGCACGAGCTGTCGAGATCGGCGTTGTCGACGAAATCGTCGATCCGAAGGAGACCCGTCGCGCAGTCGCTCAGGTGCTACTGGATACGCCGGGCGTGCGCGGACAGCACGGCAACATTCCTCTGTAACGCCTAAACCACCTGGTGCATGAGTCGCACGGTCGAACCCTCATGGGCTGACCGGAAGGGCTCGAGTTCGTCATCCCATGGCTGACCGATCAGCCGCGCGATCTCATCAACCATGGAGTCGCCGGTGACCTGAGCATGGGAAAGCGCGGTGCGCAGTCGCTCTTCGTGCACCATGACATCGCCGAAGGGTCCGATCGTGGCTCGGAAGAGGCCAAGATTCGGTGTCGCAGCGAACCGCTCCCCGTCTCGGCCGGGCGCACAATCCTCGGTGACCTCGTAGCGCACCTGGGTGAAGGCCAGTAGTGCGCTGGCCAGTCGGGCGCCGGTGCCCGGGGCACCTGTCCAGATGATTTCGGCGCGCACCGAACCGGGCGAAATGGGCTGCTCGGCCCAGTCAATGTGCACCTCAGTACCGAATACAGAGGCCAGGGCCCACTCCAGATGGGGGCTGAGCGCCCGAGGGCACGAATGCAGGAAGACAACACCACGTGAGGGCGACTGCTCTAAGGCAGCGCCCGTGCTGTACTTCGCGGTCACCAAGACCGTCATCTGGCCCCCTTTCGAGTTCGCCTTCCCCAGCGCTCGAACGGATGCCTGTCTTGAGGATAACCCTGCAACGAAGGTCACACCACCAAGGCGGCTCTTTAGGGCCAGGCCGTGAGGGAATTCGGTAGTCTCGGCCCACCGCGATTTCCGCGGGCGTTCCTCGGAGGTTTCACATGGCCCTGGCATCCCCCCAGCCGCGCGTCCTGGCTGACGTCGTCCCGCACACCTGGGTCCGCCAGGCCATCCTCATCGGCGGAGGCGCCGCATTCGTCGGCCTCGCCGCCCAGATCTCCTTCTACCTGCCCTGGAACGCCACCGTTCCGGTGACCCTGCAGACCTTCGCCGTGCTGCTCGCCGGCGGCGCCCTCGGCTCCCTGCGCGGCGCAGCGGCCATGGCTCTTTACGCACTCCTCGGAGGCATCGGCCTGCCCTGGTTCGCCGGGCACAGCTCAGGCTTCGGCGGAGCTGCCTTTGGCTACATCATCGGCTTCATCGTTGCTGCCTTCATCGTCGGCAAGCTCGCCGAGCACGGCGCTACCCGCAACTTCTTCAAGGCAGTTGGCCTGATGATCGTCGGCAACATCGTCATCTACGCCATCGGCTTCACCTGGCTGAAGTACAACCTGAGCGTGCCGTGGTTCGGTGCTGACTCGGCATGGGCTTACGGCGTCAAGGACTTCATCCCCGGCGACATCGTCAAGCTGCTCGCTGCAGCGGGCCTGCTTCCGCTGACCTGGCAAGCGCTGAAGAAGGCGAAGCTCACCGACTAATCGGCACTGACCCGTTACGCGGTGAGACCTGTGATCAGCAGGTAGATCCCGAAGACCGCGCACATGGCGGCCAGGATCTGGAACTGCCGGTTCAGCACAAACGAATAGATCGGCGACAGCACTCCCTCCGCCCGTGATCCGAGAAGTAATCGGATTGCGGGCGGAGTCCATGTGGCCATCAGCGCGAACGCGAAGAAGATCGCGACAAAGACGGCCTGAATGATCAGATCGGCCGAGGACACCGTGATGTCGTGCATCGCAGGTGCCATGACGGCGAAGCTCGACAGGTCGGTGATGCTGAAGTAGAAGGCCAACGCCGCAAACTCCCAGGGCTTAGCCCTGCCCTCGACTCCTTGCAGCATGCCCTTCGACTTTGCCAACAGCTGAGGATGGGGAATCAGGAAGAAGATCGCGATCAGGAACAAGATGACCGCCGCGATGATGCGAATCACCGGATAGGAATGGCTCCCCTGACCTGAGCCGGCATCGGGCAGCTGCGCCAGGCCGAGGAGGAGGAGGGCGGCGACGATGGAGAACGCCAGAGCATTCGCGACGAACACTGCGGCAGCGCGGACTCCCCACTTAGGTCCGGAGACCACGATGATCTGAAGCGCGATCAGGCCAGGGGTGATCGCGGCAGCGATACCAAGCGGAATGACCTCGAGCATGGAGTGAACCTAGCGGAGGGTCTCGAGAACCTCGCGGACCATGGCTTCCGTGGTGTTCGGATGCAGGAACACGAGTCGACCCACGGGTTCACCGCGCCAGGAACTATGCGCCACGAAGGCGATCTGCTCACTCAGCAATCGCTGGGCCCAAGAGTTGTACTCGGCAACACCCCAGCCAGGGCGCCGGAAGAGCACCACGGAGAGACCGGGCTCACGGACCAACTCCAGATGATCGCTCTCGGTGATGACCTGCGAGGCGAATCCGGCCATCGCGATCGAATGCTCCACGGCTTCTCGATAGGCGTCGAGGCCGTTGACGGCGAGGGAAAACCACAGTGCGAGACCACGAGCGCGTCGAGTGAGGTGATAGGCGAGATCACTCGGGTTGAAGTCATCGTCACTCTCATGGATGACATCGAGATATGAGGCATCCTGGGTGTGCACAGCACGTGCGAGTCGTGGCTCGCGGTACATCAGCGCCGCGCAGTCGAAGGGCGCGAACCACCACTTGTGCGGATCCATCACGATCGAGTCGGCGTTCTCGATTCCTGCGTACAGATGTCGCACACTTGAAGCCAGCAAGCCTGCTCCACCGTAGGCCGCATCGACATGCATCCAGATTCCGCGACTTCGGGCGAACGCTGAGACAGATTCCAGATCGTCGACGATTCCGGCATTCGTCGTACCGGCAGTCGCCACGATGGCGACGACGTCGTCGAGCTGTTCGTCAGTGACCGTGGCGAGGGCCTCGGCATCAAGCCGCCCGGTTGCCGTCGGAATCACGACTGCGTCCATCGCCACGATGTTGAGCGCATTCTTGATCGAGGAATGCGCCTGATCGCTGACGAGCACGCGAAGTCGACCATCTGGGATGCCCGCTGCTGCCCGTTTGCGTCGAGCGGTATCGCGCGCAACCACGAGTGCAGAGAGGTTGCCTGCGGAGCCACCGGAAACGAAGACACCGCCTGCAGACTGCGGCAGCCCGGCGGCGTCCATCATCACGCGCAGTGCCTGGTTCTCGGCGGCCACTGCGCCTGCCGCCTCAAGCCACGAGCAGCCCTGCAGCGAAGCCGCGGATACAACCATGTCGAAGAGCAGTGCCGCCTTGGTCGGGGCGGCCGGAATGAATGCCCAAAATCGTGGGCTGTCGGCAGAAAGGATCGTGTCGGCAATCTGGTCGACATACAGGCCGAGGACCTCTTCGGCCGGCCTGCCCTCATCGGTCATCAGGCCATCAAGGGCGGCGTGGAGCTCAGAGCGAACTCCGAGCCCGTCGACCGGGGTTTCCTCGAGTGAGAGGCGATCTCTCACGAATTCCAGGATGAGATCGGTCATCTCAGGGTTGAACTGATGCATGCGTCCTACGTCGGCGGTCATCCGCGGGCCTTTCATGAGCCTGCGGGGCTTCACGCAGGTTCGTGCGCCGTCAGTCTTCCTGCCAGCAGGCACTTCCCCGAGTGTAGCCATGGGACCGTCAATCTGAACATCATCAAGTTTCATGGCACACTGGAGCGGTGAGCACTTCCGTCCAGGCCCCCGAGCACGCCGGCCGCAGCTACCACCACGGTGACCTCCGGTCGGCGCTGGTGAGCGCGGCGGTGGCCCGGGTCGAGGAAGTCGGCGCCGAACACGTGTCCTTGCGGGCAGTCGCTGCCGAAGTAGGCGTCAGCCCCAGCGCGGCGTATCACCACTTCGCCGACAAAGACGCCCTACTCGGTGAAGTCGCAGTACAAGGACTCAGCCAACTCGTGGTCGCAGTGAGCGCAGAGGTTGAGGCGATCCCTGCCGGCACCAAGGAGGCCGCACGGCTGCGCTTTCGCGCCGCTGGCCAGGCCTATGTGTCCTTCGCACTCTCACACCCGCAACTCTTTCGGGTGGCCTTTAGCCCTTACTGCCTCGACAAGCCGGGTGTTCCCACTACCGACGACGGCTCGGTTCCGATTCTCTCCGCACTTCTCAACGATCTCGTCAGCACCGGAGGTATGAACGCCGCAGTACGCGACGACTCCGAGGATGTCTTCGTGGCCACCCTGCACGGGCTCGCCACGCTCGCGCTTCAAGGGATGATCCCTGCCGACCGTGTGCCCCAACTCCTGTCGAAGATTGAGCAACTGATCGGCATGAACGACTAGCCGTGAAGTATGACCAGTCTCTCTTCGGTCATCTCTCGCACTGACCACGCCGGGCCTTCCTTGGTGTTTCCCGAGTCGCGTAGACCGCCGTACGGCATCTGATCGGCGCGCCAGGTGGGCACCTCGTTGATGAGTACGCCGCCGAAGTCGAGGGTGCGTGCGGCCTTAAGACCCTTGGAGATGTCGGCGGTGAACACGGCAGCCTGCAGGCCGAAGTCGGTGTCATTGGCGATGCGCAGGGCATCGTCGAAATCGTCATAGACCTGAACTGCAACGACCGGGCCGAACACTTCCTTCGCACACACGCTCATCTTCGGATTCGCGCTCACGATCACGGTTGGCATCAGGACGCCACTCGCATCGATCTCGCCACCGCATGCGACAGACCCGCCTTCAGCCACTGCATCCGCAATCCATCCCGCAACGCGATCGCGCTCTGATTGCGAAATGAGCGCAGAGACATCGGTGGCATCATCCATCGGGTCGCCGACGACGAGCGTGCGAACTCCCGCGACGAGCTCCTCGACGAATGCATCAGCGATCGATCGGTGCACCAGAATGCGCTGGGTAGAGATGCAGGACTGACCCGCATGCGAGAAGCCCGCGATCTTGATCTTCGCCGCGGCGGTCTTCCAATCCCCGTCTGTCTCGATGACGACAGGGGCGTTGTTGCCGAGCTCCAGGCCCACGCGCTTGCGAGGTGCCCGTGCGCGAATTCCCCAGCCCACATCAGGGGAACCCGTGAAGGTGATCAGGGCGATCTTCGGGTTATCCACCAGTGCGTTTCCGACGGTTCCACCGCCGCCGGTAACAACCTGCAGGTATCCGTCAGGCAGCCCGGCTTCCTCGAGCAGACGAGCAAGCAGGATGGACGAGAAAGGAGTCTGTGAGGCGGGCTTGAGCACTACCGGGCAGCCTGCGGCAATTGCGGGGCCAACCTTGTGCACGACGAGATTGAGCGGGAAGTTGAACGGTGCGATTGCGCCGACCACCCCGATGGGTACGCGCATGATGAAACCGATCTTGCCGACCCCTACGGGAGATGCCTCCAACGGAACAACCTCACCGGCGAGCGTGCGTGCGACAGCCGCAGAGAACTGCAGGGTGCTCACGGCGCGATCAACTTCAACGCGCGCGGTCTTGATGGGCTTGGCTGACTCGCGGGCGATCGCGATGCCGAACTCCTCGCGACGCGAGGCGAGCAGCACGGCCGCACGATCGAGGATCTCGGCGCGCTGCCATTGCGGGAGCGGCGACGTCTCGAGGGTGCGATGTGCGTAATCAACGGCGGCATCAACCTCGGCCGGGCTCAGCGCAGGCACCTTGCCCAAGAGTGCGCCATCGAAGGGAGATCGGACCTCAAGTGAGGAGCCGGAGCCGGTGCTCCAGGAGCCTGTAATGAGAACAGGGGTCACCGTTGACTGGTCAATTCCGGGAATCAGTGTTGTCACCATGGCGCGAATGTAGCGGGGTATTCTCCCCTTATGTCGGGGAATTCAGTAGCGCTCGAGGTTAGGTCGCTGACCAAGGTGTTCGGGCGCGGTGACGGCGTGCGTGCCGTCTCCGATCTCTCCTTCCGCGTTGAGCCGGGCCGGGTCACCGGCTTCCTCGGCCCGAACGGCTCAGGCAAGACCACCACCCTTCGCTGCCTCCTTGGCCTGGTGAGCCCGACCTCTGGCGAGACCCTGGTCGGTGGTCATCCCTATCGCGAACTGCACGCTCCGTTGCATGTTGTCGGTGCGGCGCTCGAGGCCAGTGGCTTCCATCCCGGCCGTACTGCACGTGGTCACCTCAGCGTCGTCGCTGCATCTGCCGGAATTTCCGGCTCACGCGTGACCGAGGTACTCGAACTCGTCGGACTAGCCGCCGACGGTCACCGCAAGGTCGGTGGCTACTCGCTGGGCATGCGCCAACGGCTCTCACTTGCCACCGCACTGCTCGGCGAACCCTCGGTACTCATCCTCGACGAGCCTGCCAACGGATTGGACCCCGAAGGCATCGCCTGGCTCCGCAACTTCCTTCGCTCACTTGCGGCCGAAGGTCGCACCGTCCTGGTCTCGAGCCACGTGCTCTCCGAGGTGCAGCTCACCGTCGACGATGTCGTCATCATTCGCAAGGGCCAGCTCGTGAACTACGGCGCACTCGAGGATCTCAGTAGTGGCATGGCAGCTCGCGTTCTCGTGCGCAGCCCTGAACTCGATCGACTTCGCCACGCACTCGAGGCGGCAACGGCGTCGGTAGCTGTCGATCCGACTGGCGCACTCATCGTCACCGGCATGAATGCCCCCGAGATCGGTGCACTGGCCAATGCACAGCACATCGAACTGCACCAGCTTCACTCGCAGGAGCACGACCTGGAGGCCGTCTTCCTTGAGCTCACCTCGAGCGAAGGAGGTGCGGCATGAACGCGCTGAGAGCAGAGTTTCGCAAGATTCTCACGACCAAGCTCGCGTTGTGGCTCCTGGCCTTCTCTATCGCCTTCACAGCGCTGAATGTGGTGCTGATGGTGTATCTGGTACCCACCAGCGCTCGACTCGTCAACAGTGGACAGTTGCTCCAGGTGCCTGCATACGTGAACAGCATCGTGGCCTCCTGCGCCAACGCTTCGGTGTTCGTGCTGATCATCGGAATCATTGGCATGACCGGCGAGTACCGGCACATGACCATCACGGCAACCTTCCTTGCCTCACCTCGGCGGGCTCCGGTCATGGTCGCCAAGGCCGTTGCGTATGCGGTCATTGGTGCGGTGTTCGGCATCATCAACTTCGTGGTCTCGCTCAGCCTCGCCACAATCACTCTTTCCGGCAAGGAGCATGCGGCGATCGTTCCGTCGGAATCGCTGCAGACACTGAGCGGCGTGATTCTCGGCTTCGCGATCTACGCGATTCTCGGGGTTGCCGTGGGCTCACTCATTCGCAATCAGGTTGCTGCACTCATCATCGCCTTAGTCTTCGTCTTCTTGATTCAGCCTTTGCTGAGCGCTTTCGTTGACTGGACCACCGCTTGGCTGCCTGGCGGCGCGCTCGATGCGGTCATGAACTTGACCTATCGCCAGGGGGAGGCCACTAGTGGCCTGCTTTCGGCCTGGGCCGGTGGCCTGCTGCTCATCGGCTATGCGATCGTGCTCGGCGCAATCGCCTCGATCACGACTCTCAAGCGCGACATCACCTAGCCGCGGCTACCAGGGAACAACCTGTCGGTCCTCCCACAGCAAGCCGGTCGGAACTGGTGCTCCGTCGACCGAGACTGCATCACGAGTGGCGAGCCACACGATCGTCTCGGCACCTTCTGCTGCCGATCGTGGCGCTTCCGGACCCCCCATGTCTGTGCGGCAGTGATTGGGGCACATGGCGTCAACGAGCACTCCACGCTTGCCATTCATCAATTCGGCAGCGAGGTTCTTGGTCATCGCATTAAGTGCTGCCTTGCTCACTCGATACGGAGCGAGCCCACCTGACGTTCCCGGGCCACTGAAGCGTCCAAGGCATGCTGAGACCGTGATCACCCGGCCGTCGCGACGCTCGGCCATGCCTGGAACGAAAACACGCATCGCATGAAAAGCTCCGTCGAGATTGACACCCATCACCCGATCCCATTCCTCAGATGACGTGCGTAGGGTCTTCGACACCTTGTCGCTCATGACACCCGCGGAGATCACAAGGATGTCCGGTGCCGCGAGCGGCCCGAGGCGAGCGGCCAAGGAGTCCATCGATCCGGCGTCAGAGACATCAGCAGATTCACCCACGGCGTCGATTCCCTCAGAGACCAGGGTCTCGGCAGCGACTGAAACCCGCAGGGGGTCGACGCCGATGATGACGACGGTTGCTCCGAGCGCACCCAGGCTGCGAGCTGCCTCGAATCCGATACCCCTCGAACCGCCAGTGATAAGCGCCACACGTCCGGCGAGCGGCTCTTGTCTATCAGAATTCGGCATGCGGACAGCCTTGCGGATAAACGAGATGATGCAACCTGATGCCCCGCTGTCAGCTGCGAAGGCGACCTCAGAACGACGATCGCACTGCCGTAGGCTTAGGACGTGTCGAATGAGCCTGCAGCAGCCGCCGGATTCGGACCCAATGAATGGCTAGTAGACGAGATCTACCAGCAGTTCCTGACCGATAAGAACAGTGTCGACCCTGCGTGGTGGGAGTTCTTCGAGGGCTACACCCCCGCAGAGCAGTCACCGCACGCCACCAAGGCAGCACAGACTGTGGCCGCCCAGCCCGTACCGACGCAGGCTTCGGCTGCGGCTCCAACCGCCACAGCGCCCACGGCAGAATCCGCACCTGCGCCGGCCGCATCGGCCAAGCCCGCTATTGCAACGAAGGCCGATGACATCAATGTGCCGCTCAAGGGCGCAGCTGCCCGCGTGGTCGCGAACATGGAAGCCAGCCTGACTGTCCCTACGGCGACCAGCGTTCGGTCGATCCCGGCCAAGTTGATGATCGATACGCGCACCGTGATCAACAACCACCTCGCCCGCGGCCGCGGCGGCAAGGTCTCGTTCACTCATCTCATCGGTTACGCAATCGTGCGCGCCACCGCCGAGATCCCCGCGATGAACCGCTCCTTTGCCGAGATCGACGGCAAGCCCGTGATGGTCGAACATGCCGACGTCAACCTCGGCCTCGCGATCGACATTGCCAAGCCCGATGGCTCTCGTCAGCTACTCGTACCGGCGATCAAGGGCGCGCAAGCAATGGACTTCGCCCAGTTCTGGGCAGCCTATGAAGAGGTAGTGCGCAAGGCACGCGCCGGCGCACTGACCGCCGACGACTTCGCCGGCACCACGATCTCGCTCACGAATCCCGGTGGCATCGGCACCGTGCACTCGGTGCCCCGCTTGATGCCCGGCCAGGGCTGCATCATCGGCGTTGGCGCGATGGAGTACCCCGCCGAGTGGCAGGGCGCTTCACCCGAGTCGATCGCACGAAATGCCGTCTCGAAGATCATGACCCTCACCTCGACCTACGACCACCGGATCATCCAGGGCGCGCAGTCAGGCGAATTCCTCAAGCGGATTCACGAACTGCTGCTCGGCGGCGACGACTTCTACGGAGATATCTACCGAGCCCTGCGGGTACCTTACGAGCCCATCCGCTGGGCCCAGGACATCTCGGCAAGCCACGAAACCGATCTCGACAAGACGGTGCGCGTGCAGGAGATCATCGATGCCTATCGGGTACGCGGTCACCTGATGGCCGACACCGATCCACTCGAGTACCGCCAGCGCACCCATCCCGATCTCGACGTACTTACCCACAAGTTGACCCTGTGGGATCTTGATCGCGAATTCGCCACGGGCGGTTTTGGCGGCAAGCCACTCATGAAACTTCGCGAGATTCTCGGCGTGCTCCGTGATTCGTACACCCGCACCGTCGGCATTGAGTACATGCACATCGAGGATCCCAAGCAGCGCGCCTGGATTCAGAAGCAGGTCGAGCAGCCGCACGCCAAGCCCGATGTGACTGAGCAGCTGCGCATTCTGCACAAGCTCAATGAGGGCGAGGCACTGGAGTCCTTCCTGCAGACCAAGTACGTCGGCCAGAAGCGCTTCTCCCTTGAGGGCGGCGAGTCATTGATTCCGCTGCTCGACGCGCTCTTGATCGAGGCCTCGCACAACGAGATCCTCGAAGTGGCGATCGGAATGCCGCACCGCGGCCGCCTGAATGTGCTCGCGAATATCGCCGGCAAGTCCTATGCGCAGATCTTCCGTGAATTCGAGGGTCACTATGGCGAAGAGTCCGTACAGGGCTCCGGCGATGTGAAGTACCACCTAGGCACTGAGGGCACATTCGTCGCTGACGATGGTGCGCAGACTGCCGTGTACCTCGCCGCGAATCCCTCGCATCTCGAGGCAGTGAATCCGGTGCTTGAAGGCATCGTTCGCGCCAAGCAGGATCAACTCCCCCGCGAGCGAGTCTTCGACATCCTTCCGGTGCTCATGCACGGCGATGCCGCCTTCGCCGGCCAAGGTGTCGTTGCCGAGACCTTGCAGATGTCGCAGATTCAGGGCTACCGCACCGGCGGCACCATCCATGTCGTCGTGAACAACCAGGTTGGCTTCACGACCTCGCCCAAGTACAGCCGTTCTTCGTACTACTCCACTGATGTCGCGCGCATGATCCAGGCGCCGATCTTCCACGTCAACGGTGACGACCCCGAGGCAGTCGTGCGTGTGGCCGAATTGGCCTTCGCGTATCGCCAGGAATTCCACAAGGATGTCGTCATTGACCTGGTGTGCTACCGCAAGCGCGGCCACAACGAGGCCGATGATCCCTCACTGACCCAGCCGCTGATGTACGCGATCATCGACCAGAAGCGATCGGTACGAAAGAGCTACACCGAGGCGCTCATCGGCCGCGGCGATATCTCACTGGACGAGGCCGAGGTGGCCTTGAAGCACTTCCAGGAGCAGCTCGAGCGCATCTTCCAGGAGACCAAGTCAGAAGATGATCACGAGGAGTTCAGCATCTCCTCGGCAGACATCATCAGCTCCGGTCAGCACACGCTCGCCCCGCAGGGTCTCGCTGCCGAGATCGAGACTGCTATCACGCACGAGCAGATCGAAACAGTGATCACCTCGCAGATCGAAATGCCTGCCGACTTCACCATTCATCCTCGCCTTGCGCCACAGCTGCACAAGCGAGCCCAGATGGTGGCTGACAACACTATTGACTGGGGCATGGCCGAGGCGCTTGCCTTCGGATCACTGTTGATGGAAGGCCGCACGATTCGCCTTGCCGGCCAAGATGTTCGTCGTGGCACCTTCGGTCATCGCCACGTGGTCATCGTCGACAAGGAGACCGGCTGGCAGTACAAGCCGCTCAAGCAGTGCTACCGCGATGGCGCGAAGCTCTATGTCTACGACTCGCTGCTGAGCGAGTTCGCGGCGATGGGCTTCGAATACGGCTACTCCGTGGCTCGCCCTGACGCACTCGTGCTCTGGGAGGCACAGTTCGGTGACTTCGCCGATGGCGCGCAGACAATCATCGACGAGTTCATTTCCTCCGGCGAACAGAAGTGGGGCCAGAAGTCGGGCCTGACCCTCCTGCTTCCGCATGGTTTCGAAGGTCAAGGCCCCGATCACTCGTCGGCGCGCGTCGAGCGCTTCCTGCAGCTTTGTGCGCAGGACAACATGATCGTTGCGATGCCATCGAATCCGGCCTCGTACTTCCACCTGCTCCGCCTGCAGGCCAATGCGCACGTGCAGCGTCCGCTTGTGGTGTTCACCCCGAAGTCGCTGCTGCGCGCCAAGCACGCGGTGTCGCAGAAGGCTGACTTCACCACCGGCTACTTCCACCCGATGCTGCCCGACACGCAGTACCCCAGCGGCGGCATGCGCAAGGTGCTCCTCTGCGCAGGCAAGGTCTACTACGACCTTCTCGCACATCGCGAGGCGAACAACATCACCGACGTTGCGATCGTGCGCATCGAGCGCCTGTATCCGCTGCCGGCTCGCTCACTCCCCCCGACCATCGCGGGCTACCCCGATGCCGAGGTCATGTGGGTGCAGGAAGAACCGATGAACCAGGGCGCCTGGAGCTTCATTGCCATGCACCTGCCCCAGCTCATCGAGCGTCCCGTCACCGCAGTTGCACGCGCGGCGTCTTCCTCCCCCGCCGTCGGGGCTCACCATCGTCACGATGCCGAGCAGAAGGCCATCGTCGAAGCGGCGTTTGCGTAGCCATGTACTTCACCGACCGTGGCATCGAGGAGCTCCAGAAGCGCCGAGGCGAGGAAGACGTCAGCCTCGACTGGCTGGCCGAGCGCCTTCGTGAGTTCGTCGACCTGAATCCGGAGTTCGAGACCCCAATCGAGCGCCTGGCCAGCTGGATCGCCCGCCTCGATGATGATGACGAGGATTGATCGCCCGCCTCGTTAGCCGAGGGTGAGCACGAGCTTCCCGTGCACTGAACCTTCGTTCATGATCGAAAATGCTTCGGCCGCTTGCTGCATAGGCAGCACGCGGTCAATGACAGGCCGCACGCCGGTGCGCATCAGCAGGTCGACGAGATCACGGAATTCACCGATCGTCCCCATGGTGGAGCCAACCACCTCGAGCTGAAGGAAGAAGAGACGTCGCAACTGCGCTGGCGGCATGGCTCCCGAGGTGGCACCAGAAATCACGATGCGACCACCGGGGCGCAGCGATTTCATCGAGTGATCCCACGTGGCCTCGCCAACGGTCTCCATCACTGCGTCAACGGGATACGGGAGTCGAGCGCCGGTCTCGAAAGCTTGGTCCGCGCCGATCGACAGCGCCCATTCGCGCTTGGCCTCATCACGCGACGTTGCCCAGACAGTGAAACCTAGGGCCTTGCCCAGCATGATCAATGCGGTTGCGACTCCGCCGGCTGCCCCCTGCACCAGAACCGTGTCGCCCTTCTGAAGCCCCGACTTCGTCGCGAGCATGCGGTACGCCGTGAGCCACGCGGTAGGGAGGCAGGCAGCTTCCTCCCAACTGAGCTCAGCGGGCTTGTCGAGAAGATTGCCTGCCGGTACGCGTACGAATTCGGCGATCGTGCCCGGATAGATCTCACTAAACAGGGATCGCTTCGGGTCGAGGGTCTCATCCCCACGGCCAGCAGCCGGATCACCAAGCACCGCATGGATGATCACCTCGCGGCCATCGTCGGTGACACCTGCGGCATCGGTGCCCAAGATCATCGGCACCTGCTCAGCCTTCAGCGCGACACCCTTGAGCGCCCAGAGGTCGTGATGGTTCAGGCTCGCGGCTCTCACGCGCACGGTCACCCACTCGTCAGGAGTACTGGGCCGGGGAAGCTCTCCTACCCCGAGGCAGGACAACGGGTCGGCAGGGTCGACAGCAGCGGCGTAGACAGCGAACATGGATCGAGCCTAATGGCGAGTTGGTACCGTGGCGGGATGCGCTCCCTTGCCAGTGACAACCATTCCGGGGTTCACCCACGTGTACTTGAAGCGATTGTCGAGGCCAATGCCGATCACGCTATTTCCTATGGCGCCGACCCCTGGACAGCTCGCGCATTGGAGCTGATCCGCGGCGAGTTCGGCGGACAGGCAGAGGTCTTTCCGGTCTTCAACGGCACGGGTGCCAACGTTGTCGGCATGCAGTCGATGCTGCGTACCTGGGAGTCGGTGATCTGCGCCACCACGGCTCACGTGAATGTCGATGAGGCAGGTGCACCCGAGAAACTACTCGGTTCGAAGGTCATCACGGTGCCGAGCACCGACGCGAAGATCACCCCCGAACTCATTCGTGCCCAGCACTGGGGCATCGGCGACTTCCATCACGCGCAGCCACGGGTAGTGCTGATCACTCAGTCGACCGAATACGGCACGCGTTACTCCCTCGATGAGCTTCGGGCGATCACCTCGACGGCCCATGAACTCGACATGTACGTCTACCTCGATGGCGCCCGCATCGCTAATGCCGCAGCAGGACTGGGCTGCACCTTCAAGCAGATGACGACCGACGTGGGCATTGATGCACTCTCCTTCGGTGCCACCAAGAATGGCGCACTGGGAGCCGAGGCCGTGGTCGTGCTCAATCCCGAGCTCAAGGCCGGCGAGACCCTCGGTTACATCCGCAAGCAGTACATGCAGTTGGCCAGCAAGATGCGCTTCACCTCGGCTCAGTTCGTCGCGCTACTCGAGAATGATCTCTGGCGCGCAAACGCCGAGCATTCCAATGCGATGGCGCGTTACCTGGAAGCAAAGGTGACGGGGATACCAGGCGTCACGATCACCCAGGCAGTGGAGGCGAATGCCGTTTTCGCACTCATCCCCGCCGCGATCACTCCCGCTCTGCAAGAAGTTGCCCCGTTCTATGTGTGGAACGAGGCCACCAACGAGGTGCGCTGGATGTGCTCCTGGGACACCACGACAGATGATCTCGATGCATTTGTCGCGGCACTCACCACTCTCGTCGCAGGAACGGGTGCATGAGCGCCATACGTGAGTTGCACGATGACCTCGGCGCGAAGGTGATGCTCCCCGAGCACGTGACCCGAATCGTGAGCTTGGTGCCCTCACTTACCGAAGCGGTTGAGGCCACCATGCCCGGCGCGATCATCGCGGCTACCGACTGGTGCACCCATCCCGAGGGTCTCGACGTCCCGCGTATTCGTGGCACCAAAAATCCCGATGTCACCGCGATCATTGCCATGGCACCTGACCTCGTCATCGCGAATGAGGAGGAGAACAAGCCCGAGCACATTGCCGAGCTTCGTGACGCGGGGCTTGCAGTGTGGGTCACTGAGATTCGCAATGTCGACCAAGCCATCGCGTCAATGACGCGACTCTTCGAGGCCCTTGGCCAGCCAAGAGTGCCGTGGCTCGAACAGGCTCGCGCGAACTGGGCGAATCCCGAGCCGGTATTCGACTACCCCGTCACCGCCCTCATCCCGATCTGGCGAAAGCCCTGGATGTTCGTCGGCTCCGATACGTATGCGGGTGAACTGCTCGGCAGGCTCGGCATCTTCAATGCACTCGGACTCCACCCGGATCGCTACCCCAAGCTGGACCTGCATCAAGTGCCTGACACAGAGCTAGTGATCTTGCCCGATGAGCCGTACCTGTTCACCATCGACGACGGCCCCGAGGCCTTCGCTGCGCACGCCGCCTTGGTGAGCGGACGTCTGCTCACCTGGTACGGCCCGGCGATGGTCGATGCGCCGACCGAACTCGTCTGGGCTATCCGCTCCGCACTGAGCTAGCCCGCCAGCGGCCTACCAATAGTGCAGGCGCGAGATCGGCACATCGCTCACGGGATCCATGGTGAGTGACTCGCCGTTCCAGGTAACACTCGAGCCATCACTACTCACCTGAACCTGGCCGACGGCTCCGTGCCGCACGAGGTCATGTGCCCTGATCGTGCGACAGTCGCGCACTGCGACTACTCGTCGCGCCACCGGCGGGGCACTCTCGGCGACAGCGGCAGCATTCGAGAAGAGCACGGAAAGATCCGAAGCTGCTGCACCGAGCGCGCCGTACTGCGGGCCGAGTACGAGGGGCTCCGCGGAGTCGATGCTTGCATTCGGATCACCGGTGACACCCCAGGCCGGGAATCCGCCCTTGATGACGAGCTGAGGCTTTGCAGCGAAATACTCGGGGCGCCACAGCACGATGTCGGCGAGGTGTCCGACCGCCAGACGACCGACCTCATGCGCGAGTCCGTGAACAAGCGCAGGATTGATTGTGATCTTCGCGAGGTAGCGCAGAATGCGCTCGTTGTCGTCTGCGAAATTCTCGGCTTCGGGATCAATGCCGGCAAGAACTCCGGCGAGGGCGAAGGTGCGCCACCAGGTCTCCCCCGCGCGACCCATGCCCTGAGCGTCCGATGACGTCACTCCGATGACTCCAAGGTCATGCAGGCGCCCCTCAGCCGCCATCGTGACTCCACGTACGCGTGAGCGAGCAATGCGCACGTCACTGTCATTGCCCGGATTCATTCCGTGGCACAGCAAGATCATGTCGAGATGTTCGGCAACTGCATTGACTCCGTAGGGCAGAGTCGGGTTTGTCGATGACGCAAGGATGTTGTCGACTCCGGCAAGCTGCAGCACGTTTGGCGCATGACCACCGCCGCATCCTTCGACATGGAAGGCGTGCAGCACTCGTCCGTCGAGAACCGACAGAGTGTCCTCGACACTCATCGTCTCGTTCAGGCCATCGGTGTGAAGTGCTACCTGGAAGTCGAACTCATCCGCGACTCGAAGCGCGGTGTCGATCGTGCTCAAGGTGGCGCCGGTGTCCTCGTGCACCTTGAGTCCGCAGACATGCGCACTCACCGCTTCACGGATCGATGCACTGTGCGAGGAAGAGCCACGCCCCAGTAGCCCAACATTGACGGGGAAGATGTCCATGGCACGTAGGCCGCGTTCGATCATCCACGCGGAGCCAAGGCCCACTCCCCACATCGGGCCAGCGTCCTGGCCGATCACCGTGGTGACTCCCGAGGAGATCTCGGCCTCGAACACTCGTGGGCTGAGAGTGTGCACATGGGTATCGATGCCACCTGGGGTGGCAATCAGGCCGTCACCATCGATAACCGCTGTGCCGGTACCGACCACGATGTCGATCCCGTCAGTGGTGTCAGGGTTACCTGCCTTGCCGATGCCGCAAATGCGTCCCTCGCGAATGCCAATACTCGCGACTCGAACCCCGTCGACAGGATCGAGGACCACGACATTGGTGATGAGCAGGTCGCACGATTCACGGGCCCCGAGTGAACGAAGGCCCATGCCGTCGCGACCAGTCTTCGCGAAGCCGACACGAAACTCATCGCCTTGATCGGGAACACGAGAATCAATGCGCAAGCGCAGCTTGGTGTCACCCAGGATTACCGTGTCACCTTCGAGCGGCCCGTATTCGCGGCTCATGAGGTGGCCTCGTCCGCAGCACGCCGTGCGGCCATCAACGATGCGATCGCCGTGTCAGCTGAAGCGAGATCACCGACGTGAACTCCGTCGACGACATCCAGGTAGCCACAGTTGCGTAAGGTCTCAAGCGCTCGGGAGCGCACGGCCGGGTCGTCGAGACTCCCGTCGATCACTCCGGAGTTGCCGATGACTACGCGCTCGCCCGCGATCGGCGTCATCGGCAGCTGAATCGACTCGCCCGCATTGATCCACACTGTCTCCCCCGTGGGGATTGCCAGGCGCATTCCAAAGGCCGCCGAGCGATCCAGTCGCAGACGCGGATTTACCTCGGCGAGGTGAATGTGAGAGGTCAAGCCGATGGCGGTGGGCGCCTCGTTGCTGAACTCGATGGTGGCTCGCGCGACCGGCACCCAAGCGTCTTGCACCTGGGCATCACTAGCTGCGGCGGGGCCGCAGGGATCCTTGACCACGACGAGCCGCGTGCCGTCGTCGAAGCGGGCTTCCACTCGAATTTCGCCGAGTGCCTCCGCTACCCCCGGCAATACATCAGTCGCACTCAGCAGGTTCGCTGCACGGTCACGCGTCTCGACCAGGCTCAGGCCGTCGCGCGCCCATTCGCACACTGCATCCGCGATGAGCGCACGTGCTTCCGGCACGTTCAGGCGCAGACCCCGGTCACGTCGACGCTGCGCGAGGGAGGCCTCGAGATGCAGCAGGAGTCGATCACTCTCGCCGGGAGTCAGGGGCATGTCAGGCTCCGTGCACTCGGTGCCCGTCGCACCAGGTGCCGACAACCGCGATGCCTTCGATCTCCAGCGGGGGCACTGCGCGCGGGTCGCGAGCAAGCAGCACGACGTCGGATCGGGCGCCAGGGCGAAGTACGCCACCGCGCTCATCACCGGCCTGGAAACTGACCCCGGAGGTGTAGGCCGCCAGGGCCTGCTCCACGGTGATGCGTTCCTGCGGCACCCAGGGGTCACGGAAGTCACCCTCGGTCATCTGCCGCGTGACAGCAACCTGGATGCCCGCGAGCGGAGCGAACGTCGTGACCGGCCAGTCGCTGCCGAAGGAAATCGGCGCACCCGTATCGAGGATCGTGCGGATCATGTACTGCCGATCGGTGCGCTCAGGGCCAAGCCGCGGGGCAGTGAGTTCTGTTTGCCATGCATCGAACTTGGCCCAGTAGGGCTCGAAGTTGGCAATGACGCCGAGCTGCACGAAACGCTCGATGTCTGCCTCGTCGACCAACTGAGTATGAGCAATGGTGGCTCTGCGGTCACGTGCACCGTTCACGGAATTGGCGTACTCGATGGCATCAAGGGCCATGCGCGCTGCCGCATCACCAATCGCGTGAATGTGCGGGCTGAAGCCGAGAGCATCGACCGCAGCTACGGCGAGCTTGAGCTCCTGCGGATCCCAGTTGGGCATGCCGAGTGAGTGCGGGCAATCGCAGTACGACTCAAGCAGCGCGCCGGTTCCGGATTCGATAACTCCATCGGCGAAGAACTTGATCGTCGTTGATGAGAGTCGACCGGACGTCGCTGCCGCGACTCGCTCACGGGTCTTCGCAAAGTGATCGAGCTGGTCGCGCCAGGTATTCGGATCGCACCACAGACCCAGGTCAGCTCGGAAATCCACAATGCCCTCATCGACTCCCGCTAGCCAGGAGTCGACATCGTGCGGTTCAATCCAGGCGTCTTGAACCCAGACGAGGCCAGCGGCCGCAAATCCATCAGACGCAATTCTGAGAGCTGCAAGTGCCTGCTCGCGCGTCATCTTGGGCATTAAGTCGTACACGGGGCGCCAGGCGCCCCATTCGCGCAGGGTGCCGACGGGCTCCCCTGATTCGTTACGGACTATCTCGCCGTCATGAGGCTGCGGAGTGTCCGCGGCGTAGCCCACTCGGCGTAGGGCCTCGGAATTGACCCACACGGTGTGGTAGTCAGTGGCACGCAGCACAACGGGGCGATCAGGCACGTCTGCATCGAGCCAGGAAGCCAGGAAGATTCCCTCTGGTGCGAGCGTGTGATCGAAGCCTTCGCCTCGCACCCATTCAACGTCGGGATTCGCTCGTGCCCAGGTACCCACCGCGGCAGCGATCTCCTGCGGTGTCGAGTGGCCGCGCACGGGTGCGATCGCCCCTTCGAATCCGCCCGGGATGGCATGCACGTGTCCGTCTCGGAATGCTGCGCAGACGAAGCCGCCCGCACCATCGATGACGTGATCGACGGTCAAAGCGTTCGCAGCATCGCCGAGAGCCAGGATTCCGTCACTATCAAACGCAACCGAGGTGGCCTCGATGTAACCGCCATCAGCGGAGCGGATTCCCGTCCAGACGATGACATTCTCGATACGGGTGATCGGCACGTGCACTCCTTATGTCGCGACGAAGGGCGGGGGGCCGAAGCCCCCCGCCCAATCGACGATGTACTACTTCTTGAAGTTGGTCCAGACCTGGTCGTACAGATCCACGGCCTCTGTCGGGCACGCCGGCGTCGGAGTGGCGAGTGCCTTCTTGTCATCGGGGATGATGACTGCCGGGTTCGAGCTCAGGTCCTTGGACATGAACTCAGACGAACCGGTGATGCCGTTGTCGTAGCCGACGAAGTTGGTGGCCTCGCCGATATTCTTCGGATCCATCATCCAGTTGATGAAGATCTTCGCGTTGTCGACGTTCTGCGCACCGACCGGAATCGCGAAGTTGTCCTGCCAGAGGTTCATGCCCTCGGTCGGGTAGACGTACTCAAGAGCCTTGTTGTCGGCCTGTGAGCGAGTGAAAGCACCGTTCCACATCATGTGCATGGTCTGCTCGCCACTGGCCATGCGGCCGATGACACCGTCGGAGTTGATGACGGCCACATTCGGCTTCCAGCCCTTGAGAAGCTCTTCGACCTTGATGTAGTCGGCCTTGTCGGTCGAGCAGGGCTTGGAGCCCACGGCGCGAAGTGCGGCGTGAATAACCTCGACCTGATCGTTCAGAGTGCCGACCTTGCCTGCCGCGGGGTTGTCAGCCGAGAAGAAGTCCGCCCAGCTGGTGACCGGCCGTGACGTCTTGGTCGGATCGACCGCGATGCCGGTGGTGCCGTACATGTACGGCGCGGTGTACTGGCGACCCTGGTCGAAGTAGACGTCCAGGAACTCAGGCTTGATGCCGCCACCATTCGGGAAGGTGGACGGGGCAACCTTCTCGAGCAATCCGAGATCGATCATCTGCTTGACCATGTAATCGCTGGGCAGGATGACGTCATAGTTGGCGCCGCCCGCCTGCAGCTTCGCCAACAGAGTCTCGTTGCTGTCGTATGTGTCGAGGTTGACCTTGATGCCGGTCTCCGTCTCGAATCGCTTCAGCAGATCGGGCGAGATGTAATCGGTCCAGTTGTAGAGATTGAGCTCACCGCCGTTAGGGGTTGGGAAGTCGGCCGCTGCGACAGAGGCAGCTGCGCTGGGGGCTGCAGCCTCAGCAGAAGCTCCGCCTCCGACGGTCGTCTCGCCACCGCAGGCAGAGAGGGCGAGCACGCTTACCGCGCCCATGGTGAGGAGCATTCCGATGCGCCCCTTGGTGCTTATTGCTGACATGCCGTTACCTCTTCTTCCTTGTTAGTAAGTAGGAAATCATGACGATGAGGATGCTGACCGCGAGCAGCATGCTGGACAGAGCGTTGACACCCGGAGTGATCGCGTTGCGGATCATGCCGAAGATATAGACTGGAAGCGTTGTTCCGCCAGGCCCTGCCAGGAAGTAGCTGACGATGAAATCGTCAAGGCTGATGATGAAAGCGAGAAGCGCGCCGGCGACGATGCCGGGCATCAGCAGCGGCAGGGTGATGCGACGGAAAATCACCCATTCGTTGGCACCCAGGTCAGCGGCTGCCTCGTAGACGGCTGAGTCGACTCCGCGGAGCCGTGCACGAATGGGGAGAAGAGCGAACGGCACGCAGAACGCAATGTGGGCGAGCGTGATGGCGTTGACCCCGAGCGGAATCCTGATCTGCACGAACAACGCCAGCGTACCGATAGCGAAGACGATCTCGGGAATGATGAGGGGTGCGCCGATGAGTCCCCAGGCGAAAGTGCGCCCAGCACGATGCATGCGGAGAAGTCCGATGGCGAGACCTGTCGCAATGATGACGGACACCACAGTGGCCACGATCGCCACGCGTAGCGAATTCATGAGCGCTCGCTGAATATCGTCGTTCGCCAGCACGTTTGTGTACCACGAGAAGGTGAAGCCCTTCCAGACCGTGACGACGCGGTTGCTGTTGAACGAGTAGGCCACGACCAGCACGAGCGGCAGGTAGAGGAAGAGGAGAACCAGGTAGGACACGAGTTTGAAAGTCGGGAAGTCGCGTAGCGACTCCCCTGTGCCCTTGACTCGCACCGGCTTGGTCCGCGCGCTCACAGGAGTGACTCCCAGTTCGCATTACCTGAGGCCTTCGAAGCACGCCGGGCAAGTACCGCGAATACGACGAGCACGAGAAGCGTGATCACGAGAAGCAGGACTGAAAGCGCTGCGCCGAAGGGCCAGTTGCGCGAGGCGCCGAACTGCGCAGCGATCACGTTGGCGATCATCGATGTCTTGCCGCCGCCCAGGAGCTCAGGCGCGAGGAAGGATCCCAGCGCCGGGATGAAGACGAGCAAGGTGCCGGCGACGATGCCCGGTCGCACTGACGGCATGACGATGCGGGTGAGCACCGTCCAGCGATTTGCTCCGAGGTCGTAGGCCGCCTCGGCCAGACGGAAGTCGAATCGTTCCGCACTTGCGTAGATGGGCAAGATCATGAACGGCAGGAAGGTGTAGACGAGTCCCAGAACAGTGGCGAACGGCGTGTAGAGCATCGTGATCGGCTCAGTGATGATGTGCAGCGACTTCAATGCCCAGTTAATGGGGCCGTTGTCGTTCAAGATGATGATGAACGAGTACGTGCGAATGAGCAGACTGGTCCAGAACGGGATGGTCACCAAGAACACCAGCAGAGTGCGCACTCGCTCAGGCCGAGTAGCCATCCAGATCGCGACCGGGATCGAGAGTGCCAGGCAGGCAACGCTGGTGATCAAGGAGTACCAGAAAGAATTTCCGATGATCTCGAGGTAAGTCGGGTCGAAGGTGCGTCCGCCGGCGAGTGACTCTCCGAAGAACAAATCCTGGTACGCCGTAACGCTGAATACCCACTTCACGCCCACGCCGAACTTGGCTCGACTCAGGAAGGAGTAGATGACGATGATGACGATCGGGCCGAGCACGAGCGCGATCAGGTAGGCGATGCCGGGAATTCCGGCCCACCATGATCCCTGTCCCGCCGTGCGCGACTCGACGCTCTTCGGCGTCTTCTCCTGAGTTGTCACGAGTCAGCCAGCACTCGCAGCGACTGGGGAAGAAAGGTCGGATGAACACGAGCACCGACGCGCGGCGGCTGAGCACCATGCGACGGAATGCGTACGTTGAGTCGATTTGCGCCGAGTTCGACGTCGACATGAATATCGCCACCGACGAAGGTCACGTCGGCCACGACCCCTGCGCCATCAGCGGTCTCCGCCAGCGAGATGTTCTCGGGCCGAATTGCGACAGTGACAGCGCCGGTCTCAACTGCCTCCGGGTTCGCCAGTGTCGCTGCATCGATCGCGCCTAGTCCTTCGATCGTCAGTGATGACGAATCACGCTGGGCAGCAACGAGGTTCGCTTCGCCGATGAAGTCGGCCACGAAGGCCGTGCGTGGACGAAGGTAGACCTCCTCCGGGTTTCCGACCTGAACGATGCGACCGGAGTCGAACACTGCGACCTGGTCACCCATGGCCATCGCCTCGCCTTGATCATGCGTGACGAGCACGAAGGTGATCGAGGTTTCGCGCTGCAGTCGCTTGAGCTCGGTCTGCATTCCGCGGCGCAGCTTGAGATCGAGTGCCGAAAGCGGCTCGTCGAGGAGAAGTACCTCGGGGTCCTTCGCAAGAGCGCGAGCCAGGGCTACACGCTGCTGCTGGCCGCCAGAGAGCTGCGAGGGTTTGCGGGAACCCAGGCCAGACAGTCGCACCATCTCGAGCGACTCCCCTACCTTGCGCTCAATCTCAGCCTTGCCCACTTTGTCCATCTGGAGACCGAAGGCAATGTTCTGGGCGACGGTCATGTGCGGAAAGAGTGCGTAGGACTGGAAGACGGTGTTGACCCGACGCTTCCAGACGGGAACGTGATCGATGCGCTCACCACGGAGCAGGATCTCACCCGAGTCAGGGGTCTCCAGGCCGGCGATGCAGCGCAGCAAGGTGGTCTTGCCGCAGCCGGATGGCCCCAGGAGTACGACAAAGGAACCATCAGTGACGTCCAGGCTGACGTCGTCGAGTGCCCTGACCTCGCCGCCCTCAGGCGTGGCGAACGCCTTCGACACGCGGGCGATGCTCAACGCTGGTCCGGTTGCCACTCATCCTCCACAGGCGCTGGGCGCAGTAATCGACGGACGGAGGCTAACAAAACGGGCGAACCGGGGAGGGAGAGTTGCGCATTCGTGACGTGAATTAACGCGGCCGCAACGTGGCACCCCTCCCCTGCGCCTTAGGGAGAAAAGCAGAGGAAACCCTCATGCCCTCCGAAAGAGGGGTGAGTAGCGAAAGACCAGCGTGCCGAGGACGGCGTCAACCGGTCCAAAACTGCGGCTGTCATCACTGGAATCGGGGTTATCCCCCTCAACCCACCAGCTCGCCCCCTCAGCCCGAACGACCCGCTTCACGATCTGCAGGTCTGGGCGCAGCGGGTGAACGGCCAGCACGACATCTCCGACTGACACCTTGGCGCCAAGGCGCACCACCCAGCACTCGCCATTCCTCAGGGCAGGCTCCATCGACAGACCGATGATCTGGACCGTGGTCAGATGTGAGCCAATCCCCATGAGGTCATCCTGCCGCCTCTTGCCGCCGAGGGTAGGCTCCCCTCATAGCCATACGGGGCCTCCCGGGGCTGTTCCGCCAACCGAAAGGGTTCACATGCTGTCCCGCATCTTCACTCCCCGCACAACTGCTTACGCTCACTGCGATCTCCCCTGCGGCGTGTACGACCCCGCTCAGGCCCGCATCGAGGCTGAGTCCGTCAAGGCATGCATGGTCAAGTTCAACGACTCCTCCGATGCAGAGTTCAAGGCTCGCGCCATCGCGATCAAGGAAGACCGTTCGAGCATGGTCAAGGAGCACCTCTGGGTCCTTTGGACCGACTACTTCAAGGCCCCGCACTTCGAGAAGTACCCGAACCTGAACGCCCTCTTCAACGAGGCCACCAAGCTCGCCGGTGCCGGCGGCACCAAGTCGACCACCGACGTTGTAGTCGCCGATGCGCTGCTCGCCAAGATCGACGAGATTGCCGCGATCTTCTGGGAGACCAAGAAGGCGTAGTTCGACATGCACTTCATGATGAAGCCCCCGCCGAATCGGCGGGGGCTTCATCATTGTTCAACCCTTGAACGACGTGTGGATCAGGCGGCGTGCCCGCGGCTGCTGATGTCCAGGACGAAGATCAGCAGGCCGGTCATCACCGCAGTTCCGAGCAGGAACCACGGAAGCCGTGCTCGTGATGCCGCGGGCAATTCTTCGCGGAAGGTAGTCATCAAGAGGCTGCCACCGAGGAATGCCGTGGCAATTGCGAGGGCGACATCGGATGCGGGCGGCAAGAAGTATGCGGCGGCGAGGCCCAGCACGATGGCGACGATACCCACCCAGCGAGTCTCGTAATTGAACTGGTGCGGATGAGCACGTGCCAACGCTCGATCCGCGAGCAGAGTGTGAGCGAAGACCACTGATGTCAGGAGCACTGCGTAATCCCAGCCGGTGGAGACGAGCGACGGCATCGTGTAGGCGTAGAGACCGCTGATCACGGCAAACGACACCAGGTGAATACGGAAAGCCCGTTTCGTCGAGAGTCGACCTTCATCCGACCGGACGTCGAGGGCGAAATAGATCACCAGACCAATAAGAGCGACAAGGAAAAGCGTTGCCTCAGCCACCGGTGTCGGCGCGAATGGCACGACATTGGCATCCGAGAGCTCCTTGCCACCGGTGGCGAGCTCAGGCATGAGATGCACGAACACGTAGGCGATTGCCACGCCACCGCCCACCGAGGCGAGGGAGTCCTGCGTCTTTTGCGGCCACGCGGCGACCTTTGAAGCTGTCAGATGGGCCACGGCCAGGCTTGCCGCGAGTGCAATGGCGATCAGCCAGTCCAGATTCGTCACGGGGACATACTTCCTCACGAGGCTCCCTCCCGTGCGCATACGTGGGTCTTCGCGCACCTGAATCTCGGAGAGCGAATACTTAGGGCATGAGCCTTCGCCCCGCAGAGCCCCGCGATGTTCCTGAGTTGATCGCGATGGTCCTCGAGCTCGCTGAGTACGAGAAGTTGCCTGAGCAGGCAATCGCCACGGAGGCTGACTTCACTCGCGACCTCTTCGGCGAGAATCCGCGCGTGCACGCTCTGGTCGTCGAGCATGAGGGCGAGGTGGTCGCCTACGCGTGCTACTTCCTGAACTACTCGACGTGGCTCGGCCGCCACGGCATCTTTCTTGAGGATCTCTATGTGCGCCCTGCCTTCCGCGGCCGTGGCTTCGGAAAGGCACTGCTTATTCGCCTTGCACAGGAATGTGTCGAGAAGGGGTACGGCCGCCTCGACTGGAGCGTGCTCGACTGGAATACCCCAAGTCGCGATTTCTATGCCGCACTCGGCGCCGAGGGCTTGACCGAGTGGGTGCCCTATCGAGTCGAAGGCGACGCACTCGTGAACTTGGCCCGTCTCGAGCGCTGAAGCCTGGATACTTGGGGCCGAGAAGGAGTGACATGACCAACGCCGTGACCGTGAGCTTCCCCGCCCAGACTCAGTACGTCTCGCTGGCCCGCACCATGGCTGCCGCAATGGCCGTGCGCGCCGATCTGCCGATCGATCAGCTCGAAGACCTTCGCCTCGCTGTCGATGAGGCAGCAGCACAACTCGTACTCGATGCGGTGCCCGGCAGCGAGTTGCGTTGCGTGTTCGTCGAAGCACACGGTTCACTTCGCATCGAGGTGCGCGGCACAACCGCTAGCGGGGCAGTGCCGGCGACCAATACCTTCGGCTGGACCGTTCTCACGGCTTTGGTCGACATCGTCACAGCATCCGTCGAAGCCGACGAGGTCTGCCTCACCCTGCACGTCAAGCGTCACGAGCCGGTCAGCGCGTGACCTCAGCCGAGACCAGCCCACCCGGTGATGAGAGGTGGGGTGATGAGCAGCGTGCGCGAGAGCGTGTGTTGCTCGAACTGCTGGCTTCGTCATCGGGGGGCACGGCCGACTTCAGCGCTGCCCGCGATGAGCTCATCACCATGCACCTGCCGCTCGTTCATCACATCGCACGGCGTTACCGCGATCGCGGTGAGAATTACGACGACCTGGTGCAGGTAGGCACCATTGGCTTGATCAGCGCTATCGATCGCTTTGAGATCGAACGTGGCCTGGAGTTCAGTACGTTTGCGACTCCCACCATCGTGGGCGAGATCAAGCGCCATTTCCGCGATCGCACAACCACGATTCGCCTGCCCCGCAGGCTTCAAGAACTGCGCGGACCGATCTATACGGCGACCGAGGATCTCACCGGTGAACTGCACCGATCCCCCACTGTCCGCGAGATTGCCGATCGGGTGGGCATTGCACCCGAAGAGGTTCTCGAGGTTTTGGAGGCTCAGGCTGCCTATAGCGCGAAATCACTCGATGACGATGGTGATGATGAGCGCGGTGGTGTCGCTTCCACGTTCGGATTCGAGGATCCGGGAATGGAAGAGGTCGAGTACCGCGAATCACTACGGCCATTACTGGAGAAGTTACCCGAGCGTGAACGGCAGATCATCATGATGCGCTTCTTCAAGAACATGAGCCAAAGTGAGATCGCCGAGCAGGTGGGCATCTCACAGATGCATGTATCGCGATTGCTCGCTCGAGCCCTTGGCGAACTGCGCGAAGGCCTGACAGCCGACTAGCGCCGCTGGGCCTCGCGGAATACCCGCAGCACCCCGGGGGTGAAGACCAGCACGATGCCGGCGATCGCCATCAAGAAGATGAGCAGGCCCACCGAGCGCGGCAAGGTCTCACTCGACTGCGTGAGATCGAAGAAGACCAGCAGCGCAATCACCTGAGCGAGAATGAAGGCCCCTCGCTGCCAGGTGCGCATGAGCCACCATGCGCGAGCCACGAGCAGCAGCCCGGCACCGAGCACCGAATAGATGACGATAAGCAGGAACAGCGCAGCCGGATTCGAGACATCTGCCGGGCCGGTGATACCGACCCGCACAGCCTCGATGATGTCGAAGATCGCGTAGATGACGAGTCCGAGCCCCTCGATGGCCGCGATGGCGGCAATTGCTGCAAAGGAGCGCGTCGGACGAGGCATGGGAGCAGCCTAAACGTCGCGATGACTTGGTTATGGTGGGAGGCATGCGCGGGCTACTAGTCGTCAATCCCCGTGCGACCACCACCTCTGCTCGAGTCACTGACGTCATCGTCAATGCACTGTCGAATGAACTCGATCTTCAGGTCACGATGACCACCCACCGAGGCCATGGATTCGAACTTGGCCGGGCCGCCAGGGCGCAGGGCCTCGACATCGTCATCACGCTCGGTGGAGACGGCGTAGTGAACGAGGTCGTGAACGGGATGCTCCAGGAGGGCATCGGTGAAGACGTCCCGATCCTTGCTACCGTGCCCGGCGGCAGCGGCAACGTCTTCGCCCGCGCACTCGGCATTCCGGTCGATGCAGTCGAAGCCACCGGCGAGATCATGGAAGCGATCAGGTCGAACCGCACCCGCACCATCGGTCTCGGACAGGTCAACGGCCGATGGTTCACCAGTAATGCCGGTGTCGGCCTCGATGCCGAGATCATCTCTGACATGGAGGCGCAGCGCAGCGCCGGTCGTACCGCCTCACCGACGCGCTATCTGATGACCACCTTGCGTCAGTACTTCGCGCGCACTGACCGCAAGAATCCAGCGCTCACCTTGAACTCGGTGGCGGGAACCGATGATGGCGTCTTCTTGGCCATCGTCCAGAACACCGCACCTTGGACCTATTTCGGGTCCTGGCCCATTGACCCGTGCCCTCAGGCCTCCTTCGACTCCGGTCTCGATGTCTTCGCGATGCGCAAGCTTCGGGTTGTCTCGACCATGCGAGCAGCGCGCCGCATGCTTGCCCATTCGACCGCCGGCTCGACCAAGGACTCGATCGTGGTGCGCCACGATCTGGACTCCTTCACCATCGCCTGCAGCCGCCCGATGCCGATGCAGGTCGATGGTGAGTCAACCCCTGAGGTGACCGTGGCCGAGTTCAGCTCGGTGCCCGCTGCCCTCAGGGTGGTTGCTGTTCAATAAACGGACAAATGCCGCACTTGTGACCAACCTGACAAGTTAAGCATTCAATTTTCGGTGATTCCCCTTGTTCACAGCAGCAACATCTGCGAACCTATGAGGGCCCTTTGCTGGATCGGGCTGGCTTTCTTCCTCCGGGGACGACCGGGAGACCCCTGGGTCGCCCCCTTTGATGTGCCAGTCTCGTGAAAGCAATCACGAGTGTCGGTGACCCCGATGCCCTCGCCTAATGGAGTGATCCGCATGGACTGGCGCCACGAGAGTGCCTGCCGTGACGAAGACCCGGAGTTGTTCTTCCCGATCGGCAATACCGGCCCCGCGCTGGTGCAGATCGAAGAAGCCAAGGTCGTCTGCCGTCGCTGTAGCGTGGTCGACGAATGCCTGCGCTGGGCCCTCGAGTCCGGTCAGGATGCCGGTGTCTGGGGCGGTCTCTCCGAGGATGAGCGCCGCGCTCTCAAGCGCCGCAATGCCCGCCTGCGGGCTCGCAGCAACGCCTAGCCACTTCTTACTTTCCCGCCCGAACCTCAATGCGGGCCGCTGTGCCATGGCCGTCGCTCGGCATGAGTCGGAAGTTTCCGCGAGCCTCGTTCTGCACGAGTGACTCCACGATCTGCAGTCCGAGCCCGGCCGATTCCATCGTGAAGCCCTCGGGCAGGCCAGAACCGTCATCGACGACATCAATGGTGATGCCGCCTGCGCCTTCACTGATCACGACCCGAATGCGCGCCGCCTTGGCATGTTCGACTGCGTTCTGCAGCAACTCAGAAACTGCCATCGCCAGCGGCGTAACAAGTTCCTCCGCCAGTGCCGAGCACTCCCCCTCGCGCTCGATGACCGCAGTTACGCCCGCTACTGCATACGCGGGAGCAAGATCGCGCACGAGCGAGATCACTCGATCGACTACCTCTTCGAACGGCACATCCTCACTGCCGGCCTTCGAGAGGCTCTCATGTACGACGGCAATGGAAGCGACGCGCAACTGAGCCTCGGCGAGTGCCTCGCGAGTTTCCTCGCTCTGGGCGCGACGACCCTGGAGCCGCAGGAGCGCAGCCACGGTCTGCAGGTTGTTCTTCACCCGATGGTGGATCTCGCGGATCGTGGCGTCCTTGCTCATCAACGCGCGCTCGCGGCGTCGAATCTCCGTTGCATCTCGCACGAGGACAATCGCGCCTTGACGAATCCCACCCTCAAGTATCGGAATCCCTCTGACGAGAACCGTGGCAGTGCCGTTGTCGACATCTGCCCGACCGGCGACCTGGCCGCTTGCGACCTGCGCTAGTGCCTCATCAACTGGACCGTGCTTGTGCGAGAGCTTGATCAGCAACGCGCAGAGATCAGCGCCAATGAGTTCAGTAGCGAGGCCCAGGCGGCGCATCGCGCTCACGGCATTGGGGCTTGCATAGATGACCGCGCCCTGTTCATCGAGTCGAATCAGGCCATCACCGACACGTGGGGATCCCGATGCGCCCGTCACGATCTCAGAAGACGGGAAGTCGCCCGAGACAAGCATCGAAAAGAGATCATCGGCCGTCTGCAGGTAAATGTCCTCGAGCTGACCTGTCACTCGACGCGTGGGAGATGAATGGCGTTCGACGATGCCGATCACTTCGCCCTCGAGATTCACTGGGTACGCAACACCCGTGATCCGACCAAAGGCCGCAGCCTGATCCAGATGCGGTGATCGACCCTTAGCCACGAAGGTGCCCACCACGTCATCGGGCATATTCGTGGGCGCGGTCGTCGCACGGACCTGAGCAACCGCTATCAGTCCGCCCTCATTCCACGTGGGAAGCCAGAGCACGAGATCACTTGCCGCGAGATCAGCCAGAAGCGACCATTCGGCAACGATCAGGTGGAGACGTTCGATTTGCAGCGCGGAGAGGTCGGTCCGCTCTTCTGCCAGCCGATTGAGGATCGCCACGTGACGAGATTACCTTCGAGGGGCTGACGAGACGCTGAACACTCCGAGCAGAGGCTTCGGAGATGGTTCAGATGACGATCGCGAGGACATCGCCCTCGCGAATGACGTCGCCGGGGGCGACGGCGATCTCACTCACAGTGCCGGCCGATTCGGAGAGCACCGGAATCTCCATCTTCATGGATTCGAGAATCATCAAGGTATCGCCGACCTCGACGGCCTGGCCGGCCTCGACGAGTACGGAATGAACAGAGGCCACCATCTCGGCACGCACGGTCACAGACATGGGGGCTCCTATTCGCTTCGGTAGTACGTCGCTCGGATCGAGGTAACGATCGAGGCTCGTAGTGTCTCAGGTGCTTCAGTGCATTCGCAGGAGCTCTTGACTCGTGCCTTGATGACTCGCTCGACCTGCACGATGTCGGCGCACGGGCCGCACTCCTCAAGATGAGTCGTGACCTCAATGCTCTGCATCTCTTCGCACTCGTTGTCGATGTAGACATAAACCAGCGAGAGAACCTCGGTGCACGGGGTGGCGTGACGGTTACCGCAGCTCATGACTCGTCACCCCCGCTCACGGATGCGGCGGGCACGTACCCGCGTTCAACGGCGTAGTCGGCAAGTGAGTCACGCAGCAACTTGCGTCCGCGATGAAGCCGCGACATCACGGTCCCCACGGGGGTCTCCATGATCTCGGCGATCTCCTTGTAGGGGAATCCCTCAACATCGGCCAGATACACCGCAAGACGGAACTCCTCGGGAAGCGCTGCCATGGCTTCGACTATGTCGGCATCAGCCAGGCGGTCGAGAGCTTCCATCTCCGCAGAACGAAGGCCAGTTGACGTATGCGATTCGGCTTCGGCGATCTGCCAATCGAGAAGCTCATCGGCCGATGACTGATACGGCTCGCGCTGCTTCTTCCGGTAGGTGTTGATGTACGTATTCGTCAGGATCCGGAACAGCCACGCCTTGAGGTTCGTGCCGTCGGTGTACGAGTCGAATGCCGCGAAGGCCTTGACGAAGGTCTCCTGTACGAGATCCTCGGCATCGCTCGGGTTCTTGGTCATCCGCATGGCCGCGCCGTACAACTGATCGAGGAATGGCAGCGCATCGCGCTCGAAGCGGGCAGTGCGATCCTCTGCCTGCTCCTCGGTACCTGCTACCTCGCTCATCACTGACGAGCCTACTGAGTCATCGAGGTTCACGGTGAGTGGCACGGCATCGGGCCAGCTCACTGACGAACAGCCTGAGTCCCTCTCACACGTGATCACATGCAGGACAACATCAGCGGCCCCTGAGTCATTCCCTAGAAGAGCAGACCCTCATCGGGGGCAATCGGGAGTATGAGCGAGGGTCCGTTGTTTCGGACGTTTCCCACCGCCGTGGAGACCGGCTCGGCAACTAACCCCAGGCGGAACCCTGCCTCGAGCATCGGTGGCGGGAGTTCTTTGCCCGGGATCGAGGGATCGAGCCAATTCGCCCAGTCCACGTAGTCGATCATGACGGGCATCCGGTCGTGAATCACGGCCAGATCATTGGTCGCTGCCGTGGTGATCACCGAGCAGGTAAGACGTGGCTCAGCCTCGGGGTTCGCCGGATCACGCCACCACTCGTAGAGACCGGCCATCGCGAGAGATCGGCCATCGGTGCGGTGGATGTAGAACGGCTGCTTGGCGCCTTTGTCAGGGCGGTACCACTCGTAGTACCCGTCAGCAGGAATCAGACAGCGGCGCTTGGCGAATGCTGACCGAAACGACGGCTTCTCAGAAATCGTCTCGACGCGGGCATTGGTCAACTTCGTGGAGATAGACGATTCCTTCGCCCAGGACGGAATGAGCCCCCAGCGCGCGATCTCCATACGCCGAACAAGTGAGCCGTCCGACTCCCCCGCGGCAACGAGATACATCTCCTTCGTCGGTGCGACATTGAAGTCCGGTGCGAGCACGCGCTCTGGAGCAACGTCGACCTCGAACTCCTCGACCCAGTCCGCTGCGGACGTGGCTGCGGCGTAGCGCCCGCACATCAGGCGTGGTCCTGATCAGTGTCACCGTTCTCGGAGTCAACAAAGTCGTCGGTCCATGCGCTGTAGATGAGCAACTGACGCCGAATGTGATCGATGCGGCCCAGTAATGCGATGGCGTCAATCACTGCCTGTACGTCACCGGCATGAACCATGACGTGACGTGCTGCCGCATCGAGGGCAGAAGTGAGTTCCTCACTCTCTCGCACGACCGACTCTTGCCCCGCCTGAGTCAGCTCAGTTCCTTCGTCGCCCAATGTCACCCGAGCCATGTGCGCGAGCTGGTCAACGAGCTCACCGAATCGCTCGGCAGTAAGTGGCTGCGTGACACCACGGTCGAAGAGCAGGTTCGCCGCCCCGGCGATTCCGCGCACCTGCACGCCGATCCCGCCAAGCCTGCGCAGGCGTCGTGCATCCTCGTCGAGTCGTGCCGCGACCTCGCGCCCGCGCGGATTCCAGAACGAACTCTCGGCGAGCTTCACCAACGCCTGGCGTGCCGAGTCAGCCTCGTCGCGCAAGGCTCGACTGATGCCAACGTACTCGTGATTAACTCCTGCCTCGAGAAGCGTGCCCTCGGGGCCATTTCCGTGTCCGACTAACTCGAGAACTCTGACGATGGCATCGCGATAGCGAGTGAGCGCATTCTCGAATTCCGCGGGCTTTGGCTTAGCCGGGTAGAGATACACCGCGAGCAGGCCGATTACGCCGCCGATGATGACGTCGAGAACTCGCCAGAGGTCTTGCTGCATAGAACCGGGGCCAAGCGCCAGCACGAAGACCACGGCGATCGGAATCTGAATCTGCCCCGCAATTGACCACGGGACCATACGAGCCACGAACAGCGAGGCGACGACCGCGATCAGGAATGACCACCAGCTCAGACCTACGAGATTGACCCAGAGCGAGGCAACGAGCACGCCAAGCCCGGTGCCGAGGATCAGCTGCAGGGAGAGACCCACCGTGCTCCAGGGCGTGGCCTGCAGGACGAGCAGAGTCGTGATGGGCGCGAAGATTCCCAGCGAGCTGCGCGAAACAGTGATGGCCACAAGCCAGGCGATGGTGACCGCGATACCCAGTCGAATGATGTGAGCTGGGCTCCCGAGCCCACCATTGCGCTGTTGGAGCACGTCGCCCAGGCGCAGTTCAGGCAGAAGTCCGCCTCCGCCACTCGACTGCGCCATGACCACCAGGCTAGTGCGATTACGCTGGGGGCGATGACTACTGAGAGTGCGTACTGGCCGGCCCCCCATGCCGATCATCCGATCCATGCCACGGTCTTCGTCCCCGGCTCTAAGTCAGCCTCCAACCGAGCCCTCGTACTCGCCGCCCTCGCTGACGGCCCCAGCACGATTTCCGGCTTACTCGATGCGCGTGACACCCGCCTGATGATCGCGGCCCTCGAAAACCTCGGAGCGAGTATCGAGGTTGTCGGTTCGTCTCCAGTCGGCAATATTGATGTGTGGGTCTCCCCTGCATCACTGACCGGCGGCTGCAGTATCGATGTCGGCCTCGCAGGCACTGTGATGCGCTTCCTTCCACCACTCGCCGCGCTGGCCGCAGGCGAGGTGACATTCGACGGAGACCCGCACGCACGCGTGCGACCCATGTCGACCACGATTGAAGCCCTTCGCCAACTCGGTGTCGAGATCGACGACGAGAGTCGTGGCACTTTGCCGTTCACCGTCAAGGGTGCGGGCACGATTGCAGGCCGCGAGGTGCGCATCGATGCATCCGCGTCCAGCCAGTTCGTCTCCGCGCTGCTGCTCACCGGCGCACGCTTCGCGAACGGCCTAGTAATTACCCATGTCGGCCCGCCCGTGCCGAGCCAGCCGCATATCGACATGACCATTGCCATGCTCGCTGAGCACGGAGTCATCGTCGATATCTCGACTCCGAACACCTGGGTTATCGAACCTTCACGCATTCGCGCCATCGATCGCACGATCGAGCCCGACCTCTCGAATGCGGCACCCTTCCTCGCTGCAGCGATGGTGACGCGCGGAAGCGTCACGATCCCTGGTTGGCCTGCCACGACCACTCAGCCCGGCGATGAACTGCGCACCCTGCTCGCACGCATGGGAGCCGAGGTCGCGCTTGACGATCGCGGACTCACCGTGTCGATGTCCGGTGATATTCACGGCATAGATGCTGATCTGGGCGATGTCGGTGAGCTCACCCCGAATCTTGCAGCGCTCGCGGCACTTGCGACTACGCCCAGCACGTTCAGCGGAATCGCCCACTTGCGCGGTCACGAGACCGATCGGCTCGCCGCACTCGTGCGCGAGATCAACCACCTCGGCGGCGATGCGCATGAGACCGACGATGGTCTGCGCATTCACCCGATGATGCTCCACTCCGGACGTTTCGGTACCTACGCCGATCACCGCATGGCCACCAGCGGTGCGATCATCGGCCTACACGTGCACGGCATCTCGGTCGAGAACATCGACACCACCGCCAAGACCCTTCCCGGCTTCGCCGATCGCTGGGCGGCGATGATCGACGGGACCCCTCAGTAGTGGCACGCAGCCTCGATGAGGACGACGTCCGGATTCGCCCCGGTCGCGGAAAGTCACGCCCACGCTCGAAGGATCGTCCCGCGCACACCGAGGCTGTGAGCGGCATGGTGCTCACCGTTGACCGCGGTCGCTTCACCGTCGCGATGGACGACGGCACCGAGATATACGCGATCAAGGCTCGCGAGCTAGGTCGCAAGGGCATTGTCACCGGTGACATGGTGCAGATCGTCGGCGATACCTCAGGAGACACCGACACTCAGGCGCGCATCGTGCGCCGAGATGAGCGCAGCTCGAATCTGCGCAGAACGGCCGATGATTCCGATCCTGTCGAGAGAGTCATCGTCGCCAACGCCACCCAACTCGCAATTGTCACTGCCACCACGAATCCTGATCCGAGCATCGGCCTGATCGATCGCGCCTTGGTTGCCGCGATCGATGCCGGCATCACGCCGATCCTGATCATCACCAAGAGCGATCTCAAGTCTGCAGAAGAGCTGCAGGCGACTTACGCTGCACTCGGCGCCGACTGCTACGTCGTACGCGATCGCGAACCAAGCGCCGAGCTCATCACCGCACTGACCGATCACCTCACCGTGCTCATCGGGCACTCCGGTGTAGGCAAGTCAACGCTCGTCAACGCGCTCGTTCCCGGCGCCGACCGGAGCACGGGTCATGTGAACGTGAACACCGGCAAGGGTCGGCACACCTCCACCAGCGCGATGGCTTTGCCCCTGCCCAGCGGTGGTTGGATCATTGATACCCCCGGAATTCGTTCCTTCGGCCTCGCGCATGTCGACTTCGAGCGCCTCATTCACGCTTTTCCCGAGCTCGCCGACGGCGTCGTCGACTGCCCACGTGCGTGTTCGCATGACGAGGCCGAGTGCGCACTTGATGCCTGGGCCGACAATCACGGCGTCACTGAGAGGCTTGACTCACTTCGCCGGCTGCTGCGCAGCGCGAAGGAAACCGACAAGTGGTCGGATCAACGAACCGGCGACTAATTCGTTCCGCTCAGCATCTGCAGCCAGACCACTTCGGCACCGCTGTGGCCAACGAGGTACACCTGTACACAGATCAGTACTGAGGCGATCACGAGAAGTACGCCGAGGATGATGACCAAGGCCGGACGATGACGATTGCCGGGAATTCCCCGATCGAGAAGCCAGAAGGCCAGCAGAAGCAGAAAGTAGAGACCTGCGTACAGCGGAGTCCTGGAACCGAGCTGCACGTGGTTGGGCGAGGACTCCACATGCCGGAGCAACTGCTCCCCCGACTCCTTAGCCACCAGCGACGCCCCGACAGAGACAAATCCCAGGGCCACCACGATCGGACCAAAGCGTCGCGAGAACCGGGGGCTGATCACCATGATGATGGCGAGAACAGCCACGAGCGGCAGCAGGACGACCACCGCGTGCACGACCAAGGGGTGAACCGGCAGGCCATTGAACGTGTCGAGAAGCGACTCCATGGCGCCACCCTATGACCGCTGGAATCGCCGACGGGTGGGATAGGTTCGCGGCGTGACGAATCGCTGGGATGCCGATCTTGAGCTGGCGCGCCGGCTGGCCGATGCCGCCGATGCCATCTCCATGTCGTACTACCGCTCCCACGATCTCGTGATCGAGACCAAGCCCGATCTCACCCCGGTAACCGAGGCCGACAAGGCCGTTGAGCAGGGCTTGCGCGAGATCCTCGCTGCTGAGCGCCCAGGTGACGGCATCCTCGGCGAGGAGTTTGGGGTCAGCGGCAGCACCGAGCGCACGTGGATCCTCGACCCCATCGACGGCACCAAGAACTATCTGCGTGGCGTGCCCGTCTGGTCGACTCTCATTGCACTGCGCGTTGCCGGCGTGCTCGAGGTCGGCTTCGTGAGCGCCCCCGCACTCGGTCGGCGCTGGTGGGCCGCCACCGACCAGGGCGCCTGGTCAACGGGCCCCGGCATGAACGAACCCACGCGCATTCACGTCAGCAAGGTCGCGGAGCTTTCTGACGCCTCCTTCTCCTTCTCCGACAGTGTCGGCTGGGAAGCACGCGGCGCTTCAGCAGGTCTGAAGACTCTGACAACTGACACCTGGCGTCACCGCGCCTATGGCGACTTCTGGTCGCACATGCTCGTTGCTGAAGGCGCTGTCGACATCGCCGGTGAACCTGAGCTCGCCACCTACGACATGGCCGCACTCATCCCCGTCATTCGTGAAGCCGGCGGCGTGGCCACGGGCTTCGACGGAACCGATGCGATCGCGTACGGCGGCCTGATCACGACGAATGGCAAGCTTTACGACCAAGTTCTCGCAGCACTTCGCTCGTAACTCGGCGCACGCGCCTCACATCAGCGAACTGACCATTTCTCCGCGGTCGTGTAATAGGGCTGGCGTTGGCAGACAAATCCTCCGGTGCCGTTGTTCGGCCACTGTTGCCAGCTCAGGCCCCATGAGCTGAACTGCTGAGAGGCGATCCCCTCCCAGTTCACCCAGAGGGGGGCGTCATTCGTGCACGTGCCGTCTGAGTTTCGGCCGTATGCCTGCATCGGCGCTGTGGGTACGTTGGGGCCGCTTGCCGGCTCGTTGATGGCGATGACGGTGACGGTTCCGTCGGGAACGTCATTGGTCAGGTAAATCGAGCGTCCGTCTGAGGACACGACTATCCCCAGGGGGTACCAACCGACATCGAGCCCGATGTCGGCCGTGCTCAGTTCAGCGACCTTGATCCTCGTCACCGACTTGCCCATCAAGTTCGTGACATATGCATTCGCACCATCCGGCGAGAAGGCAACATCCTTGGGATCATCGAATCCGCTCAGCGTGGTTGAGACCACGTTGGTGGAAGTGTCGATAACTGATACTGAGTCGTCCAGGTTAGCCACGAGGAGCTGCGAACCATCCGGCGACACGGCCAGCCCTTGGGGACGATAGCCCACCGTGATGAGGGCCGTGACCGTGTCGTAAGTCGTTCCCGAGTGTGCGATGTTGGTATCGATGACCGACACCGTGCCATCTGCCGTGTTAGTGACATACAAGTGTGTGAAGTCGGGAGAGAAGGCCGCTCCTGTCGGGGTGTTCCCCACTGTGATCGGAAGGCCGCTAGTGCTCAAAAGGGTATTCGTCGCAGTGTCGATGACCTCCACTGCCCCGTTACCGTTCTGATCCTGCGTGTTGACATAGACCCTTGATCCGTCTTGGTTGAACGCTAGACCCGTACTCCCATGTCGCACGTTCACCGTGGCTACGACCGTGTTCGTGGTCGTGTCGATCACCGAGACAGTGTTGGCATAGCCGTTTGACACGTATACGAATTCGTCGTCCGGCGATACTGCGACCGCATTCGGAGCCGCGCCGACGTTGATGAGCGAGCCGATTATCAGATTGGTCGTCGTGTCGATCACGGATACGGTGCGATTCCCGGCATTCGCCACGTAGGCCCGGGCACCATCATGGGTCAAGGCCAAGTCGAACGAGTTGTATGTCGAACCGCTGGGCCCGACCGCAGTGACGGCAGCGATCGAGAAGATCGGGTCGGCTTGCGTCAGCGGTGCCAGTGCAACCCCGCCGATCATGGCCAGAAGTGACGTGAGGCTGATCAGGATCTTTCGCATTACCGCACCGTCCATGTGAGAGTTGTCGCAGCGCACGGCCGCCTTTCGCCTACTCAGCTACCGGCGTGATCAATCGGTCGCTAA
The DNA here is from genome assembly GCA_947449035.1 of Actinomycetota bacterium. Lineage (GTDB taxonomy): Bacteria > Actinomycetota > Actinomycetes > S36-B12 > S36-B12 > CAIKZY01. The sequence goes on along the minus strand of CANFQC010000005.1, from coordinate 9,355 downwards.
AGCGCCTAATACTCTCCTCCGCCACATCTGACTGCAAGCACCTGGAGGCGCGTCACGAGCGCAAATGACGGAAACCCGTCGCGTGCAGGGCTGAGTACCTTTCGGCGGGTGGCGTGTCGGTGCCCGTTGGATTTCAGCCGGCCTTTGCGATTCCGATCCATTCGGCGTGCAGTGGTCGCTCGTACCGACGGGCGATCATTCGTTCAGGCTCGAAGCAAACGTGCCACTCGAAAAATGAGCCTTGCCAATGCCCGTCAGCGCCGAGAGCGAATCCTCAGGTGAAGCCCTTCCGCAGGGCGCATCGTGACCAATGGCACCGCCGGCGGGCAGCGCTCCCCCGCCGGGAACTCGACATCGAAGTGCGCCACCAGCGAGGCAAGCAGCAGTACGGCCTCGACATACGCAAAGTCGCGCCCGATGCACTGGCGAGGGCCGGCGCCGAAGGGAATGAAGGCCGAGCGATCGATGTCACCATCGATAAAGCGCTGCGGCTCGAAACTGTCGGGATTCGGCCAGATGTCAGGGTGGCGATGCAGCAGCCAGGGGCTCATGATGATCAGGGATCCCTGCGGCACCTCGTAGCCACCGAGCACGTCATCGCCCAATGAGTTTCGCGTGATGAGCCAGGCCGGCGGGTACAGCCGCAATGTCTCGTCAATGACGGCTCGGGTATATGGCAGCCGCTGGTAATTGACGAACTGCGCTGCCTTGCCGCCCAGCACTGCATCGACTTCGGCTTGCAGCGTGCGCATGACCTCGGGGTTCTCGGCAAGAAGTGCGAATGTCCAGGTCAGTGCACTGGCCACGGTCTCGTGCCCTGCCACGATGAAGGTGACCACCTGGTCGCGAATCTCGGCCTCAGTGAGCGCATGACCTTCGTCATCGCGTGCCGTGATGAGCAGATCGAGCATGTCGGCCGGAACTTCGCGCACGCCACGAGAGTCGAGCATCGAGTGAACGGCGCGATCAAGGGCAGCGACCGAGCTACTGAGCTTGCGATTGCCAGGTGTCGGCACCCAGGCAGGTGGCGTGATCGGCACTCGTGCGCGGGCGATGACGACATCCAGAGCGTCGAGGGTTGCTGTGGTCAGTGCATCGGCATCTGTCGAGAGGTCAGAGCCGAACAGCGCGTGCCCCACGACCTCGAGGGCCGCGTTCATGATTACTGCATCGATATCAACAACCGCACCCTCGGGCAGTGCATTCCAGTCATCAATGATTCGCTCGGCCGCCGTAGCAACGTGCGCCACGATTGAGGTCAAGGTCTCGCGGTGGAAGGCCGGTTGCACCATTGGGCGCTGACGCTTCCATTCCGAAGTGTCGGCGGAGAGCAGCCCCTCCCCTGTGACCAGCGAGAGCGCCGAGTACTGAATCGTCGACTTGCCATAGCTACGGGAATTCGTGACGAGCACGCTTCGCACGCCCTCAGGATCATTGACGAGATAGCTCGGCGGCTTGGGCACCGGGAACTGCACCACATCGCCGTAAGTACGCCAGATGGAATCGAGATAGGCCAGAGGATTCTTGCGAATTGCGCCGAAGGAACCGAGCATCGACTGACCGACCGGGCCAGGTGCGGTACATGGGGTCGTCACATAGCGACGATTTGGGATCGCTCGCATCACGGAGCAATGGCTGAGGCGACAGTGCGCTCGGCCGGAACTCCGTACAACGTAGTGCGCTCGCGCAGCGTGCGACCGATGGGCTCGACGACTACGCGGAACTCATCGGCGGTGATGCCCTGACCGTGAGTGGCACCGGCGGCGCGTGAGATGTTCTCGTCCATCAAGGTGCCACCGAGATCATTGACGCCGGCCTGCAGCAACTGTTGCGCGCCATTCACGCCGAGCTTGACCCACGAGGCCTGGATGTTGTCGATGGAGCCGTGATACCCAATGCGCCCCACGGCATGCATGAGAACGACCTCGCGCCACGTAGGCCCACGACGAGAACGTCGCTTGAGATAGATCGGTGAGGCCATGTGCACGAAGGGCAACGGCACGAACTCGGTGAAGCCGCCTGTGCGAGCCTGCACCTCGCGGCTGCGCACGATGTGCTTGGCCCAGTGTCGGGGATTTTCGACGCTGCCGAACATGATCGTGACATTGGAGCGCAAGCCCACCCCATGCGCCATCTCGTGGCAATCAAGCCATTCGCTGGTGGTGATCTTGTCGGGGCAGATGATCTCGCGGATGGAATCGTCGAGGATCTCCGCCGCGGTGCCCGGAAGTGATCGGAGCCCTGCTTCGCGCAGACGGGTGAGGTATTCGGGCAGCGGTTCGCGCAGGCGACGCGCACCCTCGGTGACTTCGAGTGCCGTGAAGCCGTGCACGTGAATGTCAGGAACAGCTGCCTTCACCGCGCGACACACATCGAGGTAGTACTCACCGTCGAAGTCGGGATGGATGCCGCCCTGCAGGCATACCTCTGTTGCGCCGAGGGCATCTGCCTCGCGCACGCGATCGGCAATCTCGTCATTAGTGAGTAGATATGGCTTGCCGCGCAGGTTCAGGGACAACGGACCCTTGGAGAAACCGCAGAAGGCGCACTTGAATGTGCACACGTTCGTGTAGTTGATATTGCGGTTACGCACGAAGGTGACGTCGTCGCCATTGACGGCACTGCGCAATTCATCGGCGAGCTGCCCGATTGCCGCGACCTCAGTGCCGCGAGCACGGAACAAGGTCTCGAGCTGATCGACATCGGGCACCTGCCCGGCGCGAACGCCGTCGAGTACCTCGCGCACCGCACCCTCGGCCTTCGCCGGGCCAGGAATGAGAATCGGCGGGAGGCGATCAGAGCCGGAGTACCAGGCGGTGGAGCGACGACCCACCTGAATTACCTCAGCGCCAGTGCCGACATTCGCCGCAGCCTCGTGCTTCTCCGGGAAGGTGGCGCCCACATCATCGCGAGCGAAAGATGCAGCGTCAGAACGATCAAGCACGGCGAAGCGCACGTTGTCGTCGAGCCACTTTCGGGGGTTCAACGCGAATTCAGGGTGGATGGTCAGGCGCGGCACCAGCGCCTTGCCGCGTGACTCGGCGATGGCACGAAGTGACTCGATCTCGGGCCATGGGCGCTCGGGGTTCACGTGATCGAGGGTGACCGGCGAGACTCCCCCGAAGTCGTCAATGCCCGCATCGATCAGTAGACCCGGGTCGTCAACGAGATTCGGCGGCGCCTGCAGGTGAATATCAGCCGGGAGGATTTCACGTGCAAGGCGAATCGTCTCGAGTAATTCATCGATCGAGCAGGCCGGCTCATTGCGCATCAGCGTGCCCTGCTTCGGCACGAAGTTCTGGACGATGACTTCTTGAACATGACCAAACTCGCGGTGCGAGGCGGCAATAGCCTCGAGGGCATCGATGCGATCTTGCTTCGACTCACCGATGCCGATCAAGATGCCGGTGGTGAACGGAATCGCGAGCTCACCGGCCCAGCGCAAGGTGGCGAGGCGACGCTCGGGAGTCTTGTCAGGGGCACCGCGATGGGCGACGAGATCGGGGTTGAGCGACTCAATCATCATTCCCTGGCTCGGCGACACGCGACGCAACAGCGCGAGATCGTCCTTGCTCAACGCTCCGGCATTCGCATGCGGCAGCAGGCCTGTCTCGTCGAGCACCAGCTGGCACATGGCCGCGAGGTACTCGACCGTGGAGGCATAGCCGCGCTCGGCCAGCCACTGTGCCGCGACCTCGTAGCGGGCTTCGGGAGCCTCACCCAGGGTGAACAGGGCCTCATGGCAACCGGCAGCAGCGCCGGCTCGGGCGATGTCGAGGATCTCCTCGGGTGAGAGGAAGGGGGCCGGCAGGTGCGCCGGAGCCTGGGCGAATGTGCAGTAACCACACTTGTCGCGGCAGAGCATGGTGAGGGGGATGAAGACTTTCGGGGAGAAGGTGATGTGCCGATACATGCGCCTACCCTTCCCTCGAGGCCTCAAGCGTGCTCGGTCATCGTGGCACAGCCGTTCACTCAGCAGGTTTCAGAGGGAGAAATCGGACGTGTGATCTCCCCGACAGGCTTACGCAAGATCTTGCGTTAATACGCAAAATGATGCACAATTGTTATGTAGCGAGGGCGACCCCCTCAACACACAATCGAATATCCATCCATGAAGCAACGAAAAGGAGTGATCCTCCATGACCACGTTGGCCAAGGTGTTTTCATCCATGTTTGACCGCCAGCCCCTCGATATCGAAGGCGCTCGCCGTCAGCAGATTCACCGGGAATGGGATCGACAGCGCACACTCGCGTTGTCCCCCGCTGATCTGGCCGAGATCGACGCGATCTTCGCCCGCAGCCTCTAACCGGTTCCCCGCGGCAGTCGCCGCACGAATCCACATAGCAGGGCCCCCTCACTCGTGGAGGGGGCCTTGTGTGCGTTCGGGCTGATTCGGGAGGTCTAGATCGAGGCCCAGTCGGTCTCTGCCGCCACCCTCAGCGCCTGGGCGCCGATGGTCAGCGCGGGGTTCTGGGCGGCCGATGACGGGAAGAAGGCCGAGTCGACCACGAGCAGATTGCGGACCTCGTGGGAGCGGCACCAGGGGTCGAGCACACTGGTGGCCGGGTCGGTGCCGGCCACGACCGTGCCGCACATATGACTGTTCATGTCGATGGTGAACCGCTGCTGGAAGAGCCCGACATAGCCGGCCTTGCGGAAGGCATGGGTGGCCTTCTCCAGTAGTAGCTCGTGTCGGTCGTAGTTCGTGCGATTCCACGCCACTCGAATGCGGCCGTCGCTGCCGACGCTGATGCGGTTGTGCGGTGCCGGAGTGTCTTCCGTCATCACCAGGAACTCCAAGCTGCGCTCGGCCATCCGCTTGAGCATGATCAGCGGGGCGTGGGTGGCATGCGTCTTCATCATCGATGCCTGCACCTTGCCGATCATCTGGATCGTGCCGCCCGGGAAGCCGTCGCCGAGATCGTCGTAATAGTCATTCATCGCGAAGGTCTTCTGAAACACGACGTCGTTCTTGCGGCGTGGATCGATCGCGGCGATGTGAGTGTTGTTGTGCATCATGAAATTTCGGCCGACGAGCCCGGTCCCATTGGAAAGTCCGTCCGGAAATCGCTCACTGCGACTGCGCAGCAGGAGAGCTGCCGAGTTCGCGGCACCGGCTGACACCACGAAGGCGCTTCCGGTGATTTCGACCCGCTCGCCGTCCTTCTCACCCACGGCACGCACGACGCGATCACTGCCATCAGTCTCGAGCTCAGTGACGCGCACCCCAGTGAGCAGGCGCACGTGACCGGTCATCAGCGCGGGGCCGAGGGCACAGGTCTCGGCATCTGACTTCGCGCCGAGGCGGCAAGGGAAGCCATCACAAGTACTGCAACGAATGCATGAGCCGCCGGGCTGCAGGTCCACGCCGATCGCGGTCGGTGCCGGATGCAAGCCCTGTGCCTGCAGCCGCATCATCGTCTCCTCGATGTAGGCCTCTTGAGCCAACGCGGGATACGGGTATGGCTGGCTGCGCCACGGCTCGGTCGGGTCGTCACCTGTCGTGCCGTGGACCTTGAACAGTGCTTCGACCTGCGAGTAGTACGGCTCGATGTCGGCGTAGCGGAAGGGCCAGGCGGGCGAGATGCCATTCGGGTAGACGGTCTCCTCGAAGTCGCGCTCGCGAAAACGCGGCAGGCTCGAGCCGTAGACCTTGGTGTTACCGCCGACCACGTAGTGCACGCCCGGACCGAATTCGCTGTCATCAGCGTCATTGACCCAGGTCTCCGAAGGCTTGTAGCGCTTCTCGACGAAGACGGCCTCCGGCGACCAGTTCTGTGGCTCACGCGGTAGGTAATCACCGCGTTCGACGACAAGAACATCGATACCGCGATGCGCTAGCCCCCAGGCGAGAGTGCCTCCACCCATACCGCTTCCGATGATGACAACAGTCGCAGAGTCGGTGATCACCGGTTCATTCCATCACTTCGTGACGACGAACGGCGGCAATCGATCGATCGGACTCACCCAGCGCGTCACGAGGAGTGCGGTAAGTGCCTGCGCGAGCAACAGCCCAAGCAGCACGAGTAACTGGATCTGCGCGGCAAGGGCAGGGCTCGCACCACCGAGCAGCAGGCCGACGAAGGCACCGGGCAACGTCACGAGACCGGCGCTCTTGGTCTGGTCGAGTGCCGGAACGAGTGAGCGCTCCGTCGCGCGATTGGCGAATTCTCGCCCCGCACGGTGCACGGTCGCGCCGAGTGCGAGGTAGCCCTCAAATTCATTCCAGTTCGAGCGGATGTCGTCACGAAGGCGAAGGCCAGCCAGGGCCGCGGCCGCCATCGCCCCTCCGATCATCTGCGCCGAGAAGGGCAGCATGCTCTGAGCGGTGCGTGGCAGAGCGCCGGTGATGAGCACGATCGCGATCGTCGCCCCGGCCCCCAGTGCGATTCCGAGGAGCACGAACAAGTAGTCGCGACGATCTCCGCCAATGCGCCTCGTGGCTGTCCAGGCTGCGGCGAGAAGCATCAAGGCAAGGTAGGCATAGGCGCCCTCGGGATGCTGGAAGATCCAGGCGATAACCAAGGCTACGAGCGTGAGTTGCACGAGTGCGCGAACGGCCGAGATCACGAACTCGCCCTTGAGCTTGAGGGCACCGAGTCGGAACACCACAAGTGCAGCCGCTGTCATGAGCACAAGGGCGGCGCCTGTGCGGATGATCTGCTCAACCTGACCGGCGTCCACGCCTTGATACTAGGGAGCCGATGAGGCCAAGCCGCCGCCTCAGGCACACTTCACGCCGCTCAATAGGATTTCCCCTATGAGTACGAGTGCGCGACTGCCCGAGAAGCCGACCCTCGATGGCGTGGAGGCCACCTGGGCTGCCGCCTGGGAGGAGCAGGGCACCTACCGCTTCGACCGTAGCAAGAGCCGCGAGCAGGTGTTCTCCATCGACACCCCGCCGCCGACCGTCAGCGGCTCACTGCACGTAGGGCACGTCTTCTCGTACACCCACACCGACTGCATGGCCCGCTACAAGCGCATGCGCGGCTTCGAGGTCTTCTACCCGATGGGCTGGGACGACAACGGCCTGCCTACCGAGCGCCGCGTGCAGAACTACTTCGGCGTGCGCTGCGATCCGAGCCTGCCGTATGACCCGGACTTCACTCCCCCTGCCGAGCCTGATGCCAAGCAGCAGATCCCGATCTCGCGCAAGAACTTCGTCGAGCTCTGCGAGAAGCTCACTGTCGAAGACGAGGTCGTCTTCGAGGAACTATGGCGTCGCATGGGCCTGTCGATCGACTGGTCGCAGACCTACCAGACCATCGATGCCAATGCGCAGCGCGTGAGCCAGCTGGCCTTCCTGCGCAATCTCTCGCGCGGCGAGGCGTATCAGTCCGAGGCGCCCACCCTGTGGGATGTCACCTTCAAGACCGCTGTTGCCCAGGCAGAACTCGAGGATCGCGAGCGCCCCGGCGCCTACCACCGCATCGGATTCCCGACGACTGCCGACGCATCGAATGTCATCTTCATCGAGACCACCCGACCCGAACTGCTCGCCGCCTGCGTCGCACTCGTCGCACATCCCGATGACGAGCGTTACCAGCCACTGTTCGGCACCACCGTCACCACGCCTGCCTTCGGTGTCGAGGTACCGGTGCTCGCGCACACGCTCGCCGATCCGGAGAAGGGCTCCGGCATCGCGATGATCTGTACCTTCGGTGATCTCACCGACGTCACCTGGTGGCGCGAGCTCCAGTTGCCCACTCGCCCGATCATCGGCTGGGACGGTCGCATCCTCCCTGACGTTCCCGAGTGGATCACCAGTCCTGAGGGCATCACGAACTACGAGACCATCAAGGGCGCGACCAGCCACACCGCCAAGGAGCGCATGGTCGAGATCTTGTCGACCAGCGGCGCCATGGTCGGCGAGCCCAAGCCAATTACCCACCCGGTGAAGTTTTTCGAGAAGGGCGACAAGCCGCTCGAGATCGTCACCACGCGCCAGTGGTACCTCACCAACGGTGGACGTAACCCGCAACTGCGCGATGAACTGCTCGAGCGCGGTCGTCAGATCATCTGGCATCCGGCTCACATGCAGGTGCGATACGAGAACTGGGTCGAAGGCCTCAACGGTGACTGGCTCGTCTCGCGTCAGCGTTTCTTCGGCGTGCCGATTCCCGTCTGGTACCGACTCGATGAGGCCGGGAACCCGATGTACGACCAGATCATGGTTCCGTCGGAGGCCTCACTGCCCATCGATCCCTCCACTGACGCACCGGAGGGCTTCACCGAGGCCCAGCGTGGCGTGCCCGGCGGTTTCATGGGTGACCCCGACGTCATGGACACCTGGGCCACCAGTTCGCTGACCCCGCAGATCGCCGGTGGCTGGGAACGCGATCCCGATCTGTTCTCCCGCGTCTTCCCGATGGATGTGCGCCCGCAAGCTCACGAGATCATCCGCACCTGGCTGTTCTCTACCGTCGTGCGCGCAGACCTCGAAGAACACCGCCTCCCCTGGCAGCATGCCGCGATCTCCGGCTGGATCCTTGATCCCGACCGCAAGAAGATGAGCAAGTCGAAGGGCAATGTCGTCACGCCGATGGCGCTGCTTGACGAGTACAGCTCCGACGCCGTGCGCTACTGGGCCGCCTCGGGGCGCCCCGGCACCGACACTGCCTTCGATGTCGGCCAGATGAAGATCGGTCGCCGCCTGGCGATCAAGATCCTCAACGCCAGCAAGTTCGTGCTCGGCTTCGATGCGCAGGAGAACCCCGCCGCCATCACCGAAGCCGTCGACAAGGCACTGCTCGCACGTCTGGCGACCACCGTCGACCAGGCCACGCGCGCCTTCGAGGACTTCAACTACGCGAAGGCCCTTGAGCTTGCCGAGTCATTCTTCTGGAACTTCACCGACGACTATGTCGAGCTGGTCAAGGAACGCGCTTACGGCCAGCAGGGCGAGGTTAAGGCCGCATCGGCCAAGGCAACTCTCGCTGCAGCGCTGAAGACCCAGCTCGCACTCTTCGCACCATTCCTGCCCTTCGTGACCGAAGAGGTCTGGTCATGGTGGCAGGAAGGCTCAGTGCATCGCTCGACTTGGCCGACCACCGAGGGCCTGAGTTTCGACGGCGCCGACGCTGACCTCATCACCGATCTCGCAGCCGTGCTCACGCAGGTGCGCAAGGCCAAGAGCGAGGCCGGTGCCTCGATGAAGGCCGAGGTCTCCTCTGCTGTCATCACCGCACCGTCTGCAGCGGCTGCACGTCTGGCCTTGGCCGAGGGTGACATCAAGGCAGTCGGCCGCATCGCTGAACTCTCCTTTGCCGATGGCGCGCAGATTGATGTCGCCGTCACGCTCACACCAACGGAGTAACTCACTCAGCACGACGAAGGCCCGCAGCATTCGCTGCG
>CANFQC010000004.1 GCA_947449035.1 Actinomycetota bacterium | reverse complement strand
TGCGCGGCCGCTCGTTCGACCTTGGCGGCCAGGTCTTCGGAGACGCCATCCTCGCGATTAACCACCCGTGACACTGTCTTGAGCGAGACCCCGGCCAGGGCCGCGACATCGCGCATGGTCGGCCGCGCGCGCAGGCTCTCGCCTGTCGCTGTAGGGGGGCTGGATAACGTTGTCATCTCAATTTTGAGTATTCCAGAACTTCCCCCTTGACAAGCACGTTTCGGGGGCCTAGAAATGCCTGACAACGTTGTCACACATTCGACAGCGGAGTAACCAAAGTGAACTTCTGTGGCTCCTATGAGGCCCGAGGCGGCGACCCCGTAACGGTCTCATAACAAGTCCCGATCCAGTGTGGTTGTGGAGCGCTCCATCCCCTATACAGGGGGTGTGGCCTTCACGCCACGTCAACCCAAACCCTTCGAAGGGAAATCCATGAAGAACCGCGTGACCCGCGGACGCGCCTTTGCAGCTGTTGCAGCTGTCGGCGTGCTCTCCGTCACCCTGGCGGCGTGCAGCTCCGGCTCCTCGTCGTCGTCCACCGCAGCATCCGCCGCCCCGGCAGCCAGTGCAGCCGCTTCCGCTCCCGCCGCTGGCGGAGACGTTGCAGTTTCGCTGATCACGAAGAACCAGACCAACCCGTTCTTCGTCGCCATGGCAGCAGGCGCCAAGAAGGCCGCTGAGGCCAATGGCGTTACCCTCACCCTCGCCTCGGGCAAGGACGACACCGACGTTGCCGGTCAGGTCACGGCAATCGAGAACGCCGTCGCTCAGGGCCAGAAGGGCATCCTCATCACCCCGGCAGGCCCGGGCGTGAATGACGCCATCACCGCAGCCCGTGCAGCTGGCCTCCTGGTCATCGCACTCGACACCCCGACTGATCCGGCGAGCATCGTCGACATCACCTTCGCCACCGACAACTTCGTCGCAGGCCAGGCCATTGGCCAGTGGGCAGCCGGCAAGCTGAACGGCGCCAAGGCGATCATCGCGCGTCTCGTCATCACCGACAAGGATTCGCTCACCGTCGACTACAAGCGCGACAACGGCTTCCTTGACGGCATGGGCATCGACATCAAGGACCCCAAGGTCATGGGTGACGAGGCAACCTCCGGCAAGTACACCACTGGTAAGGGTGGCGACTACGAGATCGCATGTCTCGTTGCCACCGGCGCCAACGAAGAGGGTGGCCAGAAGGGCATGGAAGACTGCCTGGCAAAGAACCCCGACATCAACCTGGTGTACAGCATCAATGAGCCCGCAGGCCTCGGTGCAGCAACTGCACTCAAGGCAGCCGGCAAGACCATCGGCAAGGACGTCCAGATCGTTTCGGTCGACGGCGGTCTCTCCGGTGTTCAGGCAGTCAAGGACGGCACCATCGGCGCCACCTCGCAGCAGTACCCGCTGAAGATGGCGGAGTACGGTGTTAAGGCGATCTTCGACCTGGCCACCTCCGGCACCAAGCCGGCCGTGACCGAGGGCAAGGACTTCTTCGACACCGGCGTCGTCCTCTGCACCAACGAGCCGCAGACCACCGTCACGGCCGCTGAGCAGAAGGATGCGCAGTACTGCATCGACAACGCCTGGGGATAAATCCCCAGCTAGTCGGGTCTAGTACCTGACAAAGCGTGTGAGAGGGGCCGTGGGATCAACCCCACGGCCCCTCTTCATCTCAGCAACTCGTAGGTAGTTTCACCGTTTTTCGAAAGTCATCTGCGTTTTCGCAGGACACGCCCTCCCAAATGGTGTGAACTTCGGGGCAGAACAACCACTAATGAGGAGGTAGGCGGGTGAGTACCCCCACCACGACTGATGCCGAGGCACTGATCGAGAATCTCGATCGCAAGGGCCCCATGCACCATTTCCACCATGCGCTTCACAAGTACCCCTGGATTAGCCCGGGCATCGTGCTCGTCATTGCGATTGTCATCTTCGGTCTCATTAACCACCGCTTCTGGGCGATCTCGAACCTCTCGCTGATCACTCAGCAGGTGTCGATCGTCGGTGCAATCGCCGTCGCACAGACCCTCGTCATTCTCACCGCAGGCATTGACCTCTCGGTCGGCGCAGTCGCCGTTCTGGCCTCCATGGTCATGGCGAAGACCGCCGCCGAGCAGGGTGTGCCTGGCCCGCTCGCACTTATTCTCGGCTTCGCCGTGGGTGCTGCGGCTGGCGCCCTCAACGGCTTCCTGATTACCAAGCTCAGGCTCCCACCATTCATCGTCACGCTGGGCACGCTTAGCATCTTCATGGCGCTTACCCTCATCTACGCTACGGGTCGCACAATCAACGCCGACAAAATGGGTGACGCTGCCAACATCCTTCTCTGGCTCGGCAACCCGATTCAGTTCGGCGCATTCAAAATCACCTTCGGCGTGGTCGCGATGATCCTGCTCTATGTCTTCTTCAGCTGGGTTCTCAAGAACACCGCCTGGGGCAAGCATGTCTATGCAGTCGGCGATGACCCGGCAGCAGCGTCCCTCGCCGGTATCCGCGTCAATCGCGTGCTGTTCAGTGTTTACCTGGTCGGCGGCATCGTGCTCGCGCTTGCCGGCTGGATCGCGATCGGTCGCGTCGGATCGGCAAGCCCGACGATCCTCCCCGATGCAAACCTGGACTCAATCACGGCGGTCGTGATCGGCGGCACCTCACTTTTCGGTGGGCGCGGCACCATGTTCGGCACCCTCATCGGCGCCATCCTGGTCGGCGTCGTCTCCAACGGACTCGTGCTCGCCGGTCTCGACCAGGCCTACAAGGTGCTCGCCATCGGCGTCCTGGTTATCGTCTCGGTCGCCCTCGATCAGTGGATTCGAAAGGTTCGATCATGAGTGATCTCTCGTCCATCCAGCCTGTAGTTCAGGCCAAAGGCCTCATCAAGACCTTCGGTCGAGTCGTAGGCCTGAACTCCGCGAATCTCGAGCTCTACCCGGGCGAGGTTCTCGCAGTGATCGGCGATAACGGCGCCGGCAAGTCGACCCTCATCAAGTGCATTTCGGGAGCAGAGACTCCTGATTCGGGCCAGATCATGATCGACGGCAATGAGGTCTCGTTCAAGACCTCCCTCGATGCACGCGCCTACGGCATCGAGACCGTGTACCAGACCCTCGCGGTTGCACCGGCTCTCGATATCGCCAGCAACCTGTACCTAGGTCGCGAGAAGCGCAAGAAGGGTGTTCTTGGCACGGTATTCCGCAAGCTCGATCATTCGGGAATGCGCACCACAGCCAAGGAGCAGATGACCAAGCTGGGCATCGGCACTTTGCAGGACATGTCGCAGGCAGTCGAGACTCTCTCGGGTGGCCAGCGCCAGGCAGTGTCCGTCGCACGTGCCGAGGCATTCGGCAGCAAGGTCGTCATCCTCGATGAGCCGACCGCTGCCCTCGGTGTTCGCGAGTCGAATCAGGTTCTGAAGATGATCGAGCTCATGCGCGATCGTGGTCTTCCGATCATCTTGATCTCGCACAACATGCCGCAGGTTTTCGAGGTCGCTGACCGCATTCACGTGCAGCGCCTTGGCAGCCGTGCAGCTGTCGTCACTCCGCAGACTCACACCATGAACGATGCGGTCGCGATCATGACCGGTGCGCTCAAGGTTGATGAGAAGGATCAGGCCCTCGGCCCGGTTCGGGTTTCTGCAACCGCCTAGTTCCACAACACGAAGGCCCGATCGCTTCGGCGGTCGGGCTTTCGTTGTGTCACGGGTCGCATTCGCGCCTGTTAGATTCACGAGCATGCGCCTGATCACCCGTACAGCCCTTGTCACTTCAATTGTCGGCGCTTTCGCGCTCGCCACTCCACTCATGGCAACCGCTTCTGCCCACGCGATCATCTCGCTCAAGGGAGTCAGCGCTGTCGCGGGCACATCTAGCGCGATGACCCTCGAGATTCAGCATGGTTGCCTACCCTCGGAGGCCACAGTGCAGGTCGAGGCCTTCGTCGGCGCACCGTGGCGTGCGGTGCAGCCTCAGGCAGTCGACGGCTGGAGCTCGAGCTTGAGCAAGCAGTCCAAGGGCGGATGGCACATCACGTGGGTGAGACAGGGTGAGCCAGTGCCCTTCGGTACACCCACCTTCTTCCCCATCGCCGTTGCGTGGCCCGCCTCTGCAGGCACTTACGGCATGAGCGTGATGCAGCTGTGCACCCACGGCACCTCGTACTACTGGAACGAGAAGTACGCGCCGGCAAGTGCGACCTCTGATTCACCGCCGCTCACGCCGCGACCTGAGGTACTCGTCGTCTCGAAGGCATCTGCATCAAACACGCCGAAACCGTCCGCGAGTGCGACACCCATGGCACACATGCACTGAGCACCCTTCATGCCATGACGAAGCCCCCGACCACCATGGTCGGGGGCTTCGTGATTGTCGGGCTCAGGCTTTCGCGAGGCGCTGCTCCATCTCAGCGATGGTCACGGGGCGGTTCTCGTTCATGCTCAGATTGGCAGCAGCCGCAATAACGAGCGGAAGTCGTGCTTCATCGCCGGGCACCGGCGAGGGACCATCGCCGCGTACGTAGTTCGCGAACGCAGCCCACTCAAGTCGGTAAGCCTCCTGGTAACGACCGATGAACCAGTTCTCCAGAGGCTGCGCCACGGTGCCTTGCGCACCGGTAACGGTGCTGGTGTTCAGGCGCACGTTGTCGCTCTGCACCATGCCCAAGCTGCCGAACGCCTCCACGCGCTGGTCGTAGCCGTAGACAGCGCGGCGGCTGTTGTCGATGCTGCTCAGCGTTCCGTCGGCGTGCGTCATCAAGACGATGGCGGTGTCGATGTCACCGTTCTCGGCAAAGCCTGGGTCAACGCGAACTGCGCCCTGGGCGTAGACCGAGACCACCGGGCTGCCGGCGACGAATGGCGCCATGTCGAAGTCATGCACGGTCATGTCAAGGAACATTCCGCCGGAACCGGCGACGTACGACATGGGCGGTGGCTCGGGATCACGTGAAGTGACGCGCACGATCTCAACTTGACCGATGTCTCCGTTCATCACGGCCTTCCGCACAGCTGCATGCGAAGGGTCGAAGCGGCGATTGAAGCCGACCATGAACTTCACGCCATTCGCCTTGACTGCAGCGAGCGCGCGGTCGACATCGGCGATGTCATTGGAGATCGGCTTCTCGCACATGATCGCCTTGCCAGCCTCAGCCGCGGCAATGATGGTCTCGACGTGCGTGGCGGTGGTGGTGCACACGCCGACTGCCTCGACCTCGGGGAGCGCGAGCACCTCGGCCACTGTCAGTGCTGGAACACCGAGATCAGCTCCCACCTCAGTAGCAGTGGCTGCAAAAGCATCCGCGACTGCGACGAGACGAGTCTCGGGCACCGAACGTGCGACGAGTGTCGCGTGCATCTTGCCGATGCGTCCGACACCAAGCATGGCGACGGCAACGGGTGTGGTGTTCACGTGCTCCTCTTTCGATTGTTTAGCGGGAAACCGGGGTGATGGGGACTCGGGGATCAGTGGCCACGCCATTCCAGGACTCGCGAATCCAGGCATGAGTGGGGTCATCGCAGAAGTTGAGCGTGCGGTCATTCGGGCCGGCCAGTACGTTCAGGTAATACATCGGGTAACCAGGCGCCGCAATGCTCGGGCCGTGATAGCCACGGGGCACCAAGAACACGTCACCGTCGCGCACCTCGACCGTGGCATCAACAGGCAAGCCCGGATCTTCCGGCGCGGTGTAGGTGCGATGGATGCCATAGCCCTCGGGGTCGCCATGCGGGCTGACGTTTCCGTCGAGATCTTCCTTCCCAATGCGGAAGTAGTAGATCTCCTCGTTCTCCCAGGGGCAGTCGCCAATGCCGTCGTGACGATGCGGGGGGTAACTCGACCAGTTGCCTCCTGGCGCCAGAACCTCGCACCACACCAGACGTTGCGCGCCGGCGAAGGTGTCGGGGTGGCCTTGCAGATTCACCTGCCTCGTCGAAGTTCCGGCGCCGCGCACGGTGACGGGGTAACTGTTGGCAGCGAGATACGCCGGGGGGAAAGCGTCTTCCGCCTTAGCCGTAGCGAGTGCCACTTCACCAGCGGTCGAGGCAGTGATCGTGACGATCGAACCCGTGGGCGCGTAGACCCAATCGGTAACGCCTGCGAATACACCGGCGCGACCGTGAACCGCAAAGCTCACCGACGCTGCATCACCCGCGGAAATATCGACGCTCAGACCCTGGGCGCTTAGAGGAATAACTGCCGCCTCGACGCCGTCGAGCTCAATGCTTCGGGTTTCGCCAGCGACGAGAGCGAATACCTGCAGGCCGGAAAACCGCCACTGCGCATCTTCCGGAGTGAGAGTGATCAAGTTTCCGCCACGCGCCAGAGAGCCTGCGGGCAGATGCCACGGGACTTCGATGGTCACGATGCACCTCCTGGTCGCACGAGTGCTGCGGCGCGCTGCACGGCCGAGGCAACATCGCCATCAGGGGGGAAGAGAAGTGCGCGACCGATGACAAGACCGCGCACGGTCGGCTGCTCAAGTGCGCGCGCCCAGTCGGCGAATGCGGCGTCCCAGTTGGCGCCGGGATCGCCACCGAGAATCAAAACTGGCAGAGTCGAGACGGCAGCAGCTGCGGCGATATCGCTCCAGGCCGGCAGCTTCAGCCATGTGTAAGCACTTGTTGCGCCCATACCCGCGGCAATCGCTGTGGCGCGGATGAGCTTCGCGTCGTCCTTGATCAGCTTCGCCGTGCCCTCGGCAGTGATCTCGTACGGAAGCGGCTCAAGCATCGCGATCAGATCGCGATCGGCAAGATCGGTGACAGCCTGCGCGCAGGCCTCGATGGTGCGGGCTACGCCCGGATCAGTGTCTTCGATGCGCAGCAGCATCTTCGCGCCGTCGAGATTCATCGATGCAGTGTGAGCCGCGTCGTACGCGGTCATGCGATCGTCGAGCTCCCACTTCGCGCCGACGATGCCACCGCGATTCATGGTGCCGAACACGAGCTTGCCGTCGAGTGCTCCAACCACGGCAAGATCTTCGAGAATGTCGGGCTGACCGAGGATGCCGTCAACGCCGGGCTGGGCAAGCGCCGTGACAATACGACCGAGCAACGATGCCCGATCAGCCATGGCCATCGGATCTCTACCGACGCTGATGGCGCCACGCGCAGGGTGATCGGCAGCGATCAGCATCATCTTGCCGTCAGAAGGCAGGCCCGCGGGACGCACGCGATCACGGAGAGCGGCACGCACCGCAGCGGGATCAGTGACGCGCAAATTCGTGATGCGCTCGATATCTGCGGCGGTTACGGGGATGCTCATGCGGGCACCTTTCGCCCTGCAGCAGCAAGGAGTTCTCGGACTTCAGTATCAGTGGGCATGGCGTGGCTACAGAGCAGCCGCGAAGCGACTATGGCACCCGCAGCATTTGCGTAGGTGACCGCATCAGCAGGAGACCAGCCGCTGAGAATGCCGTGCACGAATGAGCCGCCGAAGGCGTCGCCGGCACCAAGCCCGCAGACGACGTCAATCGGAATACCGGGAACGACCACGCGCTCATCAGCGGTCACAACGAGTACCCCATCAGCGCCTTGCTTGACGATGGCCACTGTCACGCCTCGATCAAGGAAGCCTGCGGCGAAGTCATCGGGCTTGGAGTCGATCGGCATGCCCAGAGCAACCGAGCATTCCTCGCGGTTACCGATCGTGATGGTCGCGTAATCGATGGCGGCACCGATTGCCGCGGTGGCCTCATCGCGTGAGTTCCAGAAGGACGGCCGATAGTCGAGGTCGTAGATCACGTGCTCACGACGCTCGCGCACCTGAAGAGCATGAAGCACCGTTGAGGTCGAAGGCTCGCGAGACAGAGCCGAGCCGGTGTACCAGAGCACGTCAACACCGCGCGCAACGTCGTCAGCGAGATCAGCCGAGGTCAACTGCAGATCAGGGGTGTTTCCATCGCGGTAAAACACGAGTTCTGGGTCACCGGGGTTATCGAGGCCGGTGAGCACCACTGCGGTGCGCCCGCCGGGCATGCGGCTGATCCAGCGGGTATCAACGCCCAGGGCTTCGCAGTCGCGAATCGCATATGTGCCCAAGGAGTCGTTGCCGACCTTGGTGAGCACGGCAGCGCGGTGGCCGAGTCGAGCGGCCGCAACAGCCACATTGGTGGCCGAACCACCCACAGCCTTGGCGAAGGTCTGCGGATCCTGGAGTCCCTGACCAAGTTCCTGGCCATAGATATCGACACCAATACGCCCGATCGTGAGGAGCTCGGGGAGCTGATCGCCTGCCATGGTGGCCTTCCGCCGGAATCATTGGAGCGCTCCAATTTACCACGGGGAGGAGACCAGGGGAACCCCTTTCCCCCCTCGCCGTCCCCGTTGCCCCCAACTAGGCTCAGGGATCATGCCTGCCCCTGATTTCCTCCCTGGCCTCACCGGCTCATTCGCCCAAAAGGCCGCCGAGAACCCCACGGTCGACCTCGTTGAGGCGGCCTACCAGGCTGCCGGTGCCCACGTTCGGTACATCAACTGCGAGGTCTCGCCCGAGCACCTCAAGGGAGCCATCGACGGCGCCGTGGCCATGGGCTGGCTTGGCTTCAACTGCTCGCTGCCCCACAAGGTTGCCGTTATTCAGTACCTCGACGAGCTCGCTGCCTCGGCAGCCATCATCGGCGCAGTGAACACAGTCGTCATTGATGGTGATCGCCTGATCGGCGAGAACACCGACGGCAAGGGCTTCCTGCAGTCACTGCTACCGATTGTTGATCCCACCGGCAAGCGCGTCGTGATGTTCGGCGCCGGCGGTGCCGCACGTGCAATTGGTGTCGAGACCGCACTCGCGGGTGCTGCGCACATCACTGTCGTGAACACCACGGCTTCTCGCGGTCAGGAACTCTCCGACCACCTCGCTGCGAATACCCCCGCAGGCGGTGACTTCGTGCAGTGGGATCACGAGTACGAAGTTCCCTCGGCCACCGACATCGTCATCAATGCCACCTCGA
This sequence comes from Actinomycetota bacterium, assembly GCA_947449035.1. Lineage (GTDB taxonomy): Bacteria > Actinomycetota > Actinomycetes > S36-B12 > S36-B12 > CAIKZY01. The sequence goes on along the minus strand of CANFQC010000004.1, from coordinate 79,441 downwards.
TCGGCTTCGGTGATCCCAATGCACGTCTGAAGCTCGACACCGCAACCCTTCTTCCGCACATGATCGTTGCCGACGTCATCACGAATCCCCCGCGCACTGCACTGCTCACCGCAGCCGCGGCGAACGGATGCACCACCCTCGACGGCCTGGGGATGCTCGTGAATCAGGCGCTTGTTGCCACCAGGCTCTGGACAGGCATTGAGCTCGATGGTCACGTCATGCGTGCCCGTCTCGAGGATTTATTCGGAACGTCATAGAGACTTCACCCAGCACATCGCACGATCCGCTTCAATCATCTCCACACCGCACACCCCATCGAAAAAGGACTGACATGGAAACTCGCGCATACGCCGTACCCACCCCCGGCGCGCCGCTCGTCCCGCACACCATCAACCGCCGCGAGGTCGGTCCCTTCGATGTCGCCATCGATATCAAGTTCGCCGGCATCTGCCACTCCGACATCCACCAAGGTCTCGAGGAGTGGGGCGAGGCGATCTTCCCGATGGTTCCCGGTCATGAGATTGCCGGCGTGATTGTTGCGGTCGGAAGCGAGGTCACCAAGTTCAAGGTGGGCGATCATGCTGGCATCGGCTGCTTCGTCGACTCATGCGGTGAGTGCGAGAACTGCAATATCGGCGAGGAGCAGTACTGCCTTAACGGCGGAAACACTCCGACCTACAACGGTCTTGAGCGCGATGGCGTGACCCCCACGTATGGCGGTTACTCCACCTACATCGTGTGCAAGGAGCGTTACGTCCTGCACATCCCCAAGAATCTGCCCCTCGACGCTGCGGCGCCGCTGCTGTGTGCCGGCATCACTCTCTACAACCCGCTGCGCAAGTGGCTCGTTGGCCCGGGCATGAAGGTGGGTGTCATGGGCCTCGGCGGCCTCGGCCACATGGGCGTCAAGCTTGCCGTTGCCATGGGCGCTGACGTCACGATGATCAGCCACTCGCAGAGCAAGGAAGAAGACGCGATGAGCCTTGGCGCCCATCACTTCCTCTACTCAGGCGATGAGAAGCAGATGAAGGCAGCTCGCAACTCGTTCGACATTGTCGTTAACGCCGTCTCGGCCGACATCGATGTCGTTCCCTACATCAACCTTCTCGGCCTCGATGGCGTCATGGCCCTCGTCGGTGCACCGCCGAAGCCGCTGGCAATCCCTGCCTTCGCGCTCTTCGATCAGCGTCGCTCCCTTGGCGGTTCCATGATCGGCGGCATTCCGCAGACTCAGGAGATGCTCGACTTCTGCGGTACGCATGACATCGTCAGCGAGATCGAGACCATCGCCGTGGACCAGGTCAATGAGGCCTGGAAGCGCGTCGTTGCGTCAGACGTGCGCTACCGATTCGTTATTGACACCGCGTCGCTCTGACAAGAGCGACTGCGGTGTGAGTGAGCTCGCTCCCGCAGGGAACCGAATTCGTCGCTCTGACAAGAGCGACTGCGGTGTGAGTGAGCTCGCTCCCGTAGAGAATCGAATTCGTCGCTATGAACACTAGCCACGGCCGGCAATGCGCAGTACGCGCATCCGGTTGTAGCGCACGATCAGAACGAAGGGCGCATTGCCGGCAATCACGGCGATCGCGAAGGCCAATGTCAGCCACCATGGGTTGAAGAAGGCCAGCGGGATCCAGGTGAGCATCGAGATCCAGTGCACCCACTCAGCACGACGTAGTTCACGCGCATAAAGGGCCAGTTGCTCCGCTTCCGAGCCGGGCAGCTGGCCCTTGCTCTGCCCGCCGAAGATCGAGCCGAGCTCAGGGAGCTTGTCCTTGATGGCATGGATGCCAATGCGGCGATAGGTGCGCGGGGTATCGAGTCGAGTCAGGCGCAGCGGCCCTCGATCACGGCTGAGCCAGCCGGCCGACCACCGAGGGGCCAGAGCACCGATCAGCACAGAAAGCGCCACCACAACGAAAATGTCGATGACGATGCGCAGCACAAGCCCACTCATCGTCATCGACACTCCACGCGGCGAGGGAGGGATTTGAACCCCCGGTGAGTTTCCCCACGGGCGCTTTCAAGGCGCCTGCAATCGGCCGCTCTGCCACCTCGCCTAACGGCGACAACCTTACCGATCGACTGATCGCGCCTTAGCGCGCCATCGGCATTGGGCCGTCGTTGGGCGCGACCTGGGTGAATGCCACGTAGGTATCGTCGACCGCGAGCATCGACCACTGGTGGCCGTCCTTGTCCGAGATGACATAGGCCGGAAGCAGCAAGATCGTGCCGTCGGGCTGCCAGTACTGGGCCAGGCCGAGCTCGGCCTTCGTGATGGTGGCAACCGTGATGGTTACTCCCAGCGCAGGGCGCCCCTGATACGTCGGGTTCGGCGGCAAGGTCGGTTCGGCGGCAGGCTGGTTGTCAGTGGCGATCGTGACATCACCATTCGAGATCATCGCGGGCTGTAGTGCACTCCAGCCCGGCTGTCCCAGACGCGCAATGGCGTCCTTGGCCCCAATGATCGCGTAACCGGGGATCTCGACGAGACCGGCGGCGAAGCCGTAGGCATTCGAGATCTCGCCATCACCAAAGAACGTGACCGACCACTGCAACTGCGTGCGCTCACCATCGATCGTCAGCCACGCGGTGGCGGTGGTGAACGGGTCGTAGCTGTCGATCTGCCAGTCGATCTGCTTCAGCGGTACGCCGAGACGAGTGAAGATGTCAGTGGCCCACGCCTTCGCGTCCTTCTTCGACGGTGCAGGACTCACTGTCGGCGTAGGACCGGCAGAGCCTTCGACGGCACCACTGGAACCGCCCGCGACGCCGCTGCTCACAGGAGCATCATCCGCAACCGGTGTCGGCACGCCATAAGCCGCCGGATTGTTGTACGACCATGAAGCAGAGGAATCATCGTTCACGTAGATCGTTGGGCCAGATCCATCGGTCGGACCAACGCTCCAGCCGTAATCGTTCTTCACCGGGTCACCGGCGACGCCGAAGGTCTTCGCCAACTCGGCCGCGAGCGCAGCGCGATCGATGCCAGTGTCGTCAACGGTGTACCCCGATGCGGTTCCCGACTTATTGGGCAGGCCCTTGCCGGGCGTGAAGACTGTATTGAAGCCCGGCCAGATCATCGAGCTCGATGCGACCTTGGTGTCGGCGGCCTGAGGTGCTGAGCCATTCGACATGCCCATGGGTACGGAGCCGGGCTCGTTCGCCGGTTCGGAAACGGTCGGAGCCGACTGAACCTGAGGAGTAGTGGCGCGACCAACAACTGCTCCGCCCACGGCTACTGCGCCGAGTGCCACGACGCAGCCACCTGCGATCAGGAGGCGACGGCCTCCGCGCTTGCGCGGTTCCTTTACTTCGTTGATGTCGCTCATGTTCGCTCCTTCGGCCTGTTGGTGTGACGGCATGCTGCCGGCCACGGTTCCAGGCCTGTGATCACGATTGAATCACACTCGTCGTAGATGATGCTTCGGACCAATCAGTAACCCGACGAAGTGCCAAACGGAGATTCCACGCCCCGAATTAGAGATTGAGCACTTGCACTTGCCACCACGTCGGCTGGCCATAGGAGGGGTTCATCACTCGCACGTTGGTGAGTGAGTCGCACACCCTGAGACAGCCTGAAACCCAGCAGAGCTTCAGCCAGTTCCCGGTCGCGAATATCGGCCCTGTTGCCTCTACTCTCTAGGGTCCATTGCTCCCTCGAATGCTGAAGCAAAGCCGAATTCAGGAGTATCCGTCGAGTGCGTTCTTGAAGCCTTGGTGTTGACGATTTCCACCAAAATCGAAAACACCATGGGCCTTTCAACACATCGCTGACCACCCGTCTGCGCGCCTGGACATCAAGATCATGAAAGTGGAAGCGCGTCTGTTCTCTCGGTGACATGGCCTTCGCACTAAGCCTTGCTTCATCCAGTTCATCATCAGTAAGCACGATCAGCCCGATGACGTAGACCCCCACACCATCGCGTTCCACGAATGACTCGTCCCCGAAGCCGTGAATCATTAGATGAATCTGCCCTCCATATGAGGCGAGAGCAATGGGCGACCCTTGCGCTGTGGACAGCCTTCGGGCCTTGATCCTGACAGCAATGCCCACTTAGACTTGCAGTACGCCCTCTCCTTCGGGGGGAAGGGAAGTGAGGCCAGGTGCGTCCCGGGGTATACCGGGCCCCTGGCCTCGCGCCTTTATTCCATCATCTCCATTGGCTCGACCACACCGGCCTCGCGACCACCCCGCCAGTCGAGAATGAGTCCGATCAACGTGAGCACCAGCGAGACGCCGACAACTGTCGTGACGATCTGCACGACATCAGCGTGACGCCAAAGGGCGATGATCGCGACGAGTACGACGAGAGCGATCCACACAGACGCTGCAGCACGCTTGTCTTCCGCGGCAAGGCGCGCGTAGAGCAGAACCTGCACGAGTGCGAATGCGGATCCTTCAAGCGCGAAGAGCCAGGCGTCAGTACCGAGTCCGAGGTCGACGTACTGCACGCCACCGAGCACGCGAATCACGAGATCGCCGAACAGCAGGCTGAAGCCGGTGATGCAGAGGCCGACCACGGCAGTCAGGCCGGTCGCGATGTAGACGGTGCGGCGTGAGTTGCCGGTTGTCATCTTCGGGAAGAGCACGATGATGATGGCGTTCGGCAGGAAGAAGGCGATCTTGGCAAGAAGCACGCCAACGCTGTATTCGCCCGAGGAATCTTCCGACAAGAAGATACGGGCCATCAGGATGTCGATGTTGGTGAGCGTGAACAGCACGATGAGCGCATGCGCGACGTGCGCGAACTCTGCAGCTCCACCGGCACCGATGGTGTTCGACCAGGCGCCCGGGCAGCAGATTCGATAGGAGATGAACGCGCCGACTGCGCAGCCGATCAAGATTCCGAGAGTTGCGCCGACCACGCTGTGGAAGGCGATGACTCCAATGACGCCAAAGACTGCTCGTGCCGCGCCGTTGACGATGAAGCCGGCCGACAGTCGCTTGTGCTCCTCGCGGCCCTGAGAGACACCCATCGCCGCGGAGCCGATGACGACGAAGCCGAGTGAGGCGATGCCGAAGACAACAGCAAGAAGTGGGATGGAGAAGAGAACCGACAGCGGCCAGGCGGCGAGGATTCCGCCCAGGATGATGACAATGCCCAGGTAGATGGAGAGCCGAATTGCCTGGCCCTCAACTTCGTCACGATTAGAGGTCGCGACGGCGACTCGGCGAGCTGCCAGGGCCTGCATCGCGATGCCGATGGTCGAGATGATGACGAGGATGGCGAGCAGGGCGCCGAAGGCACCGAATTCGGCCGGGACGAGCACGCGAGCGGCGACCATGCTGAGTGCGTACGCCGCGCCATTGCCAATGAGAGTGGCGGCGCCGACGAAGACCAGGCCCAGCGCCAGGGCGCGGCGGGGCGCGGTTTCACTCATGGAAAGACCTTAATGGCTGGCGACTAGAGCAGATGCGCGTGAACCCACGCGCCGAGCGCGGCTGAGCACTCATCGAGAGTCTCAGTCCAGGATTTGGCGGCCTGCTCCCCTGCCTCATCGCTGACCTGCTTCACCAAAGAGACCGGAATACCTGCGGCCCGCGCAGCCCGCGCGACCGCGTATCCCTCCATATCGACTAGGTGGGCCTGCTCTGCAAGTCGCTCGCGCACCTCGGGCTTGGAGATGAAGCGGTCGCCGGTTGCCAGCACAATTCCCTCGCCTGAGTCGAGGCTGATGTCCTCGCCGAAATGGATGCCGACAAGGTCGAAGATTGCCGCATCGTTCAGGTCATGCTGGATAACGGTGCTGATCACATGAGTACCCGTGACTCCTTCGCGCAATGCCCCTGCCGTGCCGACATTGACGAGCCTCGACGGACGGTGCTTGCCCAGAATTGACGAGACGGCGATCGCCGCATTCACCTTTCCGACACCTGTGACGAGGATCGGAAGCTTGTGCATATGGATGTGCACGGCTTCTTCTTCAAGAGCCACGACCAGTAGCGGGAGGTCAGGCTGAATGTCACCGTGCAGGATCATGCATGAAGCCTAGAGCCACGGGCCAGACCCTGCTTCAGCTGCTGAGCGCAGTGCCCAGGTGCGGGTGCGGAATCGAGATCTCGACATCGTCGACCCAGATGTGCAGAACCGCATTCGCCACGGTCGCACGATGGCAGTGGCCTCCCGAGAGTCGATCCAGGGAGAGCGCATGCAGGTGCAGGCCAGGGACAACCAGACCGTCGTTGACGTCGGGGAAGCGGAAGCCGACGAGCGTTCCCGTCCACGCTGTGAACTCGAACTGCACTTCATGCTCGAGCACATCGGTCAACGGCTTGTAGGGCGGCGTTTGGCCAGGCTCGCTTCGCAGCAGCACATCGCTGAAAACCCCGTCGATACGCACGGCGGCAACGAGATGATCGTGATGCTTGTCGAGAAGTGACAGCACGTGATCAACGTGCTCCGTGATGCCCTCGAAAGTCAGACCGGCCGGTAACTCCTCGATGATCTCTTCGCCGCCTTCGGCAACAACCGCGAACGGCATGCCAAGTGAACCCGATGCGCGGACCGGAATCCCATCTTCAGGGATGCACCACACCTCGTCATCGAATGCGACGATCTCGCCGTCAACAGCTTCGGCAACACCGAGACCGAGCAGCGCGCCCGTGAAAGCCTCGTCAACCGTGGTCACTGCTTCGTAGTGGCCCTCGAACAGATCGGTGACGATCTCGATCTGGCGAATGTGGCCGTGGTGATCCTCCGCGCGATGAACGGCGGATGCGAGCGCTGCGTCGAACATGCGCACAACCTAGTAGGACTCAGCATCCCATCAGGCGGACCGTGCCAGTCTTAAACGGTCGTGATCCAATCCGGTTCCCTTCCCGAGCACCGGATCGGGCACGGCGAACGTTTCCTCCTCCATGGAAACGAGTGAGCCCCCGCTGATCGAAGACAGCGGGGGCTCACTCACGTGCAGGACTACCCCGCGAAGTTCACCTCCGGGATCGTCGACAGCGCCTCGGCGAAGCGCGCGTCGGTTACCTCTTCATCGACCATGGAGCCGCTGAGGTAGGCGTCGTAGGCCGCGAGGTCGAAGTGACCGTGGCCGCAGAGCGCGGTGAGGATGACTGTCTCCTCGCCGGTCTCCTTCGCCTTGAGTGCCTCGCGCACGGCAAGTGCCAGTGCGTGAGTCGGCTCCGGTGCCGGGACGATGCCCTCAGTGCGCGCGAACTGCACGGCAGCCGCGAAGCACTCGGTCTGCGGAACGGCGACTGCTTCCATCATTCCGAGCTCGTAGATGTGCGAGATGAGCGGCGCCATGCCGTGGTAGCGCAGGCCACCGGCGTGAATCGGGTCAGGGATGAAGTCGTGGCCGAGGGTGTGCATCTTCATGAGCGGGGTCATGCCTGCGGTGTCGCCGAAGTCGTAGCGGTACTCGCCACGGGTGAGTGACGGGCAAGAAGCCGGCTCGGCCGCGATGATGCGCGGGTTGATCTTGCCGGCCATCTTCTCGCGCATGAACGGGAAGGAGAGTCCGCCGAAGTTCGAGCCACCGCCGGTGCAGCCGACGATGTGAGTCGGCGTATCGCCGGCCATCTCAAGCTGGAGCAGTGCTTCCTCGCCGATGATCGTCTGGTGCAGCAGCACGTGGTTGAGCACCGAGCCGAGTGCGTAGCGCACGTTCTCGTTGGTGGCAGCAACCTCGACAGCCTCGGAGATTGCGATACCGAGTGAGCCGCTCCAGTTCTTCGGATCCTTGGCGAGCTCGCGTCCGATTGCAGTGAGATCGGACGGCGAACGGTGCACGGTGCCACCGAAGGCCTCGATCATCAGGCGGCGGTAAGGCTTCGCATCGAAGGATGCGCCGACCTGCCACACCTCACACTCAAGGTCGTAGAGAGCACACGCGAACGAAAGGGCGGTACCCCACTGACCTGCACCGGTCTCGGTGGTCAGCTTCTTGGTGCCGTCCTTCTTGTTGTAGTACGCCTGCGGCACCGACGTGTTGGTCTTATGTGAACCGGCGGGCGAGACACCCTCGTACTTGTAATAGATACGTGCAGGGGTACCGAGCAACTTCTCGAGACGGTGCGCACGGAAGAGGGGGGACGGACGCCACTGGCGGTACACGTCGAGAACGCCACCGGGGATATCGATGTAGCGATCCTGCGAGACCTCTTGCATGATCAAGTCGATCGGGAACAGCGGCAGCAGGTCATCGGGGCCGACCGGATCCATACGACCGGGGTGCAGGGGCGGCGGCGGCGGAGCCGGCAGATCGGGAACGATGTTGTACCACTGCGTGGGCATCTGATCCTCGGTCAGCAGGTACTTGTGCTGGCGTACTGCGTCGTCCATCGCCATCCCCTTTCGGGTCCGTTCATGCCGCCGTGATCCACGCTGCATGTCCGAGGGAATCTCGCCTCGGGCGAGTGACGCTACCTGAGCAAGTACCCGCTCGGGGTGGAAATTCATGAGGAGTATCAGGGCCTTAGGCATTCCACTGCGTCGCGCCGCCCTACGATCGCCATAGAGAGGATGTGGGCCTTGGCGGCCCGCACCTCTACGAGATTTAAGGGGATCCAGACATGCCGATCGAGGCGGCCGGCCACGACTGCGTTTACGCGACCGCGGGCTGGGGCATCCACGATGAGCGTTGGGTCGCAGCCCTGCTCGAGATCGGTTTTCGCCCATTCGTGGTCTCACTCGGTCGCGATGCGGCCGATGCTCTCGAGCTACGCGAGGCCGTGCTTGCTGCTGCCACCGTCGGTGGGCTGAATCTGCCGGTGCTTGCCGGCCCGCTGCACTCGGTCACGGTTGCACTGGCTGATCTCCCGATCACCGTCGTCGGTCTCTCCTGGGGTTACGACCTCAGCGATCTCGATCGCGATGGCGCCGACCTTTCCTGGCTGACTCAATTGCACGGGCTCATCGTCGACAGTGAGGCCAATCGCTCCATCGCCTTGGCCGCGGGAGTCGAGGCTGGGCGGATCACCTTCATGCCCTGGGGCGTCGATCTCGCGGCCTTCCCTTTTCATGCCCCGTGGATTGATGCCTTCGAGATAGGGGTGCCCCCGCATGCACCGCTGGTGCTCAGCCTTCGCGCCCACGAACCCATCTATCGGGTTGCCGACGTCATTCGGGCCTTCGCCGAGGTGCCTCGCCGTCATGACGTTCATGAGGATTTCCCGGATCCTCATCTGATCATCGGGCATCAAGGCTCACTGACCGCGGAGCTCAAGTCGCTGGTGCGCGAACTCAATATCGAGCAGCGCACGCGCTTCATTGGCACGGTGCCCGAGAGCGATCTCGTGCCGTTGCTCGGCCGAGCCAGTTGCTATGTCACTGCGTCAGAGGTCGATGGCACCTCCGTCACCCTCCTGCAGGCCATGGCCTGCGGCACTCCCGTCATCGCCAGCGATACGCCGGGCAATCGAGGCTGGGTTATTCCAGGAGAGACCGGCTTCTTATTCCCCGTGGGTGACGTCGATTCACTCGCCGCCTGCCTGATCGAGGTCACCGCGCGCTATCCGCAGGAGATCGTCGACCGAGCGCGAGCGCTGGTCGAGCGTGATGCCAACTGGCAGGCCAATCTCGGCAGGCTTGCTGGCGGGCTGCGCATGAACTGACCGAGCAATTGGCGGCCTAAATTGATGTCCGATTCGTCCCTTAATGTTGTTACTGGGGCGTAAGTGACTATGTGGCCCATCCCACACAGCCCCCCACAAGGCGTCCGTTATGCGGATGGTTAGCTCGCGGGCTACGGAGGACTTACGTAGCGTCAACTCTGTTGTCGGCCACAGGACCGCATTCGCGGACCACCGTCAGCACGCTGAATCACTTGATCTGCCAAGGCTTTTCCGAAAGTCGCGGTTGAGACGGTGTACCGGGGAACCATCCGGGCCGGAGCACAAAGCCGGCCCATGGGGCGAATCGGCGGCAGAACCCAGCAATGGGGATGTCGTCGTAGGGCAACCTTCTAGGCCCGAGTCCGTCAGCTCACCTGGGAAGCGGATCTCGAAGGGAACCGCGTGCGTACGGTTTTGCGCTCCACGTCCTTCCAATGGACGCTTATTGCAGTGGCGCTTGTCGCCCTGATCATCACGATCATGCTGCCGTCAAGCACCTCGCGTGCCGAGGCAGCAACCCCAACCCAGGTGCACTCCACCGTCATGATCGCCCGCCTCGGCACCGTGCCGGCAGCCAAGCCCACCACGGCCCAGACCCGCAAGGCGCAGATCAAGAACCTGCGTATGAAGCTGGTCAAGGTTGCCAAGGCTCAGGTCGGCGATCGCTATTCGGCTGGCTCGGCCGGCCCTAACGCCTTCGACTGCTCTGGCCTGACCCGCTACGTCTACAAGACCGCGATGGGCAAGGAGCTGCCGCATCAGTCGCATTCGCAGTTCCGCATCGTGAAGAAGATTCGCGTGAAGGATGCCCAGCCGGGTGACCTCGTGTTCTTCTTCCGCCACGGCGCACACCACGTCGGCCTCTACATCGGCGGCGGCAAGATGGTCGATGCTGCCGGTTACGGCAAGGGCGTGCGCATCAGCCCGATCCACGGTTCGTGGTGGGGTCGCGCGTTCAGCGGCATTGGGCGCATTGTTCCTGCGGCGTAAGTGACGAGGTTACGCAGCACGCAAAGCACGTTCCAGCCGCCTAGTCAGCGCTGGGGAAGCTGACGCGCACTGCGAGTCCGCCGAACTGCGATTGCCCGGCACTCGCATCACCACCTGCGGCGCGTGCAGATTCCTGCACGAGTGCGAGCCCCAGACCTGAACCACCGGGAACGGCTGAGCTGCCACGCGTGAATCGCTGGAAGACGGCTTCACGTTCATCAGCCGGTAGGCCCGGACCATCGTCACCCACGACAAGCACGACGTCGCGGCCTTCCCTCCGCAGCGTTACGTGAATGCGACTGCGGGCGTATGACATTGCATTGCTGAGCAGCTCATCGGTGATCTTCGCGACGGTGCCTTCGCTCGAGATGATCCACAGATCCGGTGTGATGTCACCAGTCAGCTCGATCTCATTCTCATTGGCGATGAGTTCTGCCTCGGCAATGCGGCCTGCGACCTTGTGTGACGCATTGAGACGCTGCACCGAAGTGCTGCCTGAATCCGAGCGAGCTAGCGAGAGCACCTGATCAATGCGGTGAGTAAGTCGATCTACTTCGGCCGTGGCCGCCATCGCCTCGGTTCGTACGGCGTCATCCGTCGTAATGTCCTCGATGGCCTCGAGTCGTAGACGAACTCCGAAGAGCGGCGTGCGGAGGTGATGAGAGGCATCAGCGGCCACGCGCTGCGTGCGCGCGAGAATTCCGTCGAGCTTGTCGGCAGTGGTGTTGAGCGCTGACGCCACCGAACGCACCTCGGCCGGTCCATCAGTCTCCGAAGCACGCAGAGCTAGATCGTCAGGAAGTGCGTGGGCGACGTCTGCCAGGCGGCGTAGAGGCGATGCAATTGAACGAGCCAATAGCCAGGCGACGACAGCGGCGACCGCCATCACGGCGATCACGAACAGCAGCAACCACTTCTGGGTCGAGCGCACGACATTGGTGACTTCGTTCTCCGGAATGGATAGGCGCACTGCCCCGTTGATCTGCTGGTTCTGCACGATTGGCGCCACTACGTATCGCAATTCGGTGCCTAGAGTCGTGGAGGTTCGAACGTCAGTCGTGAGGAAACCCTCGAGTGCCTTCGTGATCTCCGGACGGTCGAAGGCACGATCGAGCGCGGAGTTATTGCTGTCGGCAATGAGCTGCGCGCCCGTGTCGACAACGATCACTCGAGCTCCCGTGGCGCCGTGAATTCTCGTCGCCTCCTTGGACCAGAGTTCACGCGGCTGTGAAGAGAGCACCGAGGCAGCACTCAGTGTCGCGACTTCGAGCCGGGAGATGAAATGCTCGCGCTGATCATTCGCGACGATTAGAGCAAGTGGAACGGCAAGAGCAATTGCGACGAGTGCGACAAGCGCAGTCATCGCGATCACGAGCCGCTTGGTCACGCAGCGCCCTCGCCGAGTCGGTAACCCACGCCGCGCACGGTCTCGACCAGTGATGGATCGCCGAGCTTCTTGCGCAACGTGGCGATATGAACGTCAAGGGTCTTGCCGGTGCCGATCCACACTGGATCCCACACGCGCGAAAAAAGTTCTTGTCGTGATACCGCACGACCCGGCTCCTCCGCGAGAACGGCAAGCAAGTCGAATTCCTTCGCTGTGAGCTCTACTTCAGCACCATCAACAGTCACGACGTGACGAGTCCGATCGACGAACACGCGTCCGCTACCGACAGTCGGCTCATTTCGACGACGACGAGCGATTGCGCGGACGCGGGCGGCGAGCTCCCGCACGCTGAACGGCTTCACGACATAGTCATCGGAACCGAGTTCGAGGCCAACGATGCGGTCAGTTTCTTCACCGCGAGCAGTGGCGATGATGACGGGAACGTCAGATGTGCGACGAAGTTCGCGCAGGACCTCAAGACCGTCGCCATCCGGGAGGCCGAGATCCAAGATCACGACGTCGGCATCGGCCGCCGCGGCCACGACCTGACTCGCGTAGGCCACGTGATCGACTTCGAAGCCGTTGCGCACGAGGCCCTCAACCAGGGGGCCGGAGATCGCGGGGTCGTCCTCGACGACAAGAACCTTCACGTGGCCATCGTGGCATGTCCACACGAGACCTTCGCCCGTCCACCTCGAAGTCGCCTCGTAGAGAGTTTCAGGAGGCGCAGCCATTTAACCCGGGCCTTACCTTTCCTTGATTCCTCCTTGGCTACCTCCCGCATACCTTCAGGACATGTCGAGGAATACCTCGGCGAGGAGGAGGAACCATGAAGCGCACAAACGCCCTCATCGGCACCGCAGCAGCTGCTGCCGTGTTGGTAGCCGGGTCGGTGGCCGCCATGGCCGCAGTCAATACCGCTGCCTCCTCTGCTCCCACGATCCAGAACGTCTCCGTGGTCGCTGATCAGCCCGCCGTTTCCGGCAGCCTCGCGCCCATCGAGATGGCGCCCCTACCCGAAATCGTTCAGCCCGAACCCGGCCAGCCGGTCATCGTCGATGTCGTCGAGTCAGCGCCGGCTGATCCAAGCGCTACGCCCTCATCAAAGTCGGGCACATCGGCAGCGAAGCCGAAGGTGCAAACCTCTGCCACTCCGATGTCACAGCAGGCACGCAGCATGAGCGCCGATAAGGCCGCCGAGATCGTCATCGGTCAGGTCGACGGCAAGGCGCAGGTCACCGATGTCTCGCGGGGCCAGCACGGCGGTTACGACTCCTGGGCGGTCACGGTCGATAAGGCCGACGGCTCACGTCTCATCGGCTATGTCTTCACCGGTGCAACGGGCAATGACGTCTTCGACTGGAAGGTGCTGAAGGAGCCGACACCGATTGTCGTCTCCGTGCCGGCACCTGCAGCAAACACGAGCACGAGCACGAAGCCCAGCAAGGGCGAACACGAGAACGAATCACATGACTCCGAGCATTCGGGCAGTTCACATGAAAGCGAGCACGACGATGACTAATCCCAAGGTACGTCGACCCAGTCGACGCGGTCACTCGACCACCGACAAGGTGCTCTCGGCCGGTCTTGCTGCTGCAGCCTGCGCAGGTCTCGTCGGTGTCATTGCAGTGCGCACGACTCAGGAAGCTCAGGCAGCCGATGCCAAAGCGGCAACCGAGGTCACAGACACCACGCTCGCCGCTGCCACGACCTCGAACGGTCTCAACCAGGCGCAACTCGATCAGTACGCCGCCCAGCTCGAGGCCGAGCGCCAGAAGCTTCTTGATTACCGAGATCAGCTTGCACTCGCCGCTGCTTCCCTGAACAGCGCCGCTCAGCAGACGTCAGTACCGACCGCAAAGTCGGGTAAGTCGATCAAGACCCCCACCGCCAAGTCCGCGAAGGCGAAGGCAAAGGCCAAGGCAAAGGCGAAGGTCAGTGCGCCCGCTCAGCAGCAGGCAGCACCCCAGGCGCAGCAGCAGGTAGCGCCCCAGGCGCAGCAGCAAGCCGCTCCTCAGGCGCAGTCCGCACCTCGCCCGCAGCCCCAGGTCCAGCAGCAGCAAGCGCCGCGACCCCAGGCGCAGACCAAGTCGAGCTAACCGTGGGCACGCAGGTCCTGAGCATCCCTGCACCAGGCACCGGGGCCACTAGCGTGAACAGCATGGACACCGTTTTCCCCTCGGCCACGCGAACGTTTCGCGCGATGGGCACTGACTGTGAAGTGATCGTCTACGGCGCAGGCGCTGATTACTTCGCAGCGATGGGAGCACAGCGAGTCGAATTGCTGGAGCAATGCTGGTCTCGCTTTCGTCCGACGAGCGAGCTCATGCATCTCAACTCGCTCGCCGGCACCGGGCCGGTCTTGGTGTCTGAAGATCTCTTGACTTTGGTCGACATCATGCTCGAGGCCTGGAAGGCCACCGATGGTCTCTTCGACCCCACGGTCATCAACTCGATGAACGCACTCGGATACGACCGTGACTTCGCGTCGGTGATCGCACGAAGTGCTATCGCTGCTGTGACAGCACAGGTCACCCGCGCACCGGGCATGGGCGATGTCGTGATCGACGACGAGTCAATGACGATTGCCCTGCCTGCCGGTGTTGGTCTTGATCCCGGCGCGATTGGCAAGGGACTGGCCGCCGACATGATCGTCGAGGAGCTCATGAATGCCGGAGCTGACGGCGTCCTCGTCAATCTCGGCGGCGACATCGTCTTTGCCGGCTCACCTGGCAGTGACGATCCGTGGGTAATGGCGATTCTCGATGAGCGATTACCACTGGACGTCGAGGATCGAGTCGTGCGTCATCTCGAATTCGAGGCCGGCACTGATCATGGAGCGGTCGCCACCTCAACAACTCTCAAGCGCGTGTGGGCTGACGGTCGCCATCACGTAATCGATCCGCGCACCGGCGATGTTGCACGCACGGATCTCGTGCAAGCGACGATTGCTGCCTCCACCGGCTGGTGGGCTGAAGTTGCCGCCACCACCGCTTTACTGCTCGGCAGCGACAAGGCCGAGGAATGGCTCGACAAGAACGAACTCGTGCATGTTCTGATGACTCCGAAGGAGATGTCCGGTGAGTAATCTCCCCTGGACCTGGCTAGCCATTCGCGCCAGCGGCCTGACCGCGTGGGGCCTGCTCTCCGCAGTGGTGATCTGGGGCATCCTGCTGCGCACGCGGCTCCTGGGCCGCGTGGCCTCGCCAATGCGCCTGCTCGACATGCACCGTTGGCTTGGCGTGACTGCGCTCTTCTTCCTACTGATTCACATGATCATGCTGATCTTCGACAAGTCCGTGGCCTTCACCATCGGGCAGATCCTGATCCCCGGCACTGCGCCGTGGAAGGCATTCGACGTTGCGCTCGGCACCATTGCTTTCTGGATCCTGATTCCCGTCACGATCATCGGGCGTATTCGCCCGCGACTGGGCAAGCGCGGCAACGCCTGGTTCAAGCGCAGTCACTACCTGGCCTACGCCGCGTGGCCCATTGCCACGGCTCACTATGTGCTCGCCGGCACCGATGCCCTGGCGACGTGGTCACTCGCCTTCCTGATTGCGATCAGCGCGATCATCATCTTCGCGTTGATCGCACGTGGTTTCGTCCCGGCACCTGCCCCGACACGACCCATTCGCGAGAAGCCGACGCAGAACGTGCCAGCATGACCTCGTGAGCACGATTGGTCTCGACGGCGTCCTGAGCTGGGCTCAGGCACATCACGTCGCGGCCACCTGCTCTGGCGCACTTCCGAGCGTGAAGGCTCGCTTGGACGAAGCCGCGGGCGGCATTCTCTCCCGCGCCCTCGCCACCCTCGCTGATGATCCTGCCCACGACGCAGCCGCATTCCACGGCTATGCCGTCTGCGGCGAAGGCCCGTGGTCTCTGGTGCTCGACACCACCGTCGGCCCTGGCGAGGCAGTCAGCGTGCGCGCCGGTGATGCGATCCCTCATCACACCGATGCAGTGCTGGCACTTTCCGACTCGGTCTCCGAGACAAGCAGCAGCGGATCCGTGCACGTATTCGCCTGCGATCCGCTCAGTGGGGTTCCTGACGAGCGGGCTCGCCCCGACTTCGGCACGGGCATCATCCGCCAAGGTGATCTCGGTCCCGCCGGGCGTGAGCTCGTGGCTGCAGGTTCCATAGTCACGCCGGGCGTTCTTGCACTTGCTGCCGCAACGGGTCACGACACGATCGACATCGTGAAGCCGCCGACCGTGGGTCTGATCGTTCTCGGACGATCACTGCTCTCACACGGCATGCCTCGCGAAGGGCGCGTGCGTGACGCACTGGGCATGACAATTCCGTCATTCATCAGTGCGAACGGAGGTATCGGCAATCCCGCCAAGCGGGCACCTGACACTGCTGAACTACTACTCACCGAAATCGATGATGCGAATGTCGACGTCATCATCACCACCGGCTCCACCGAGCCGGCACCGGGCAATCACGTGCGGCAGGTCATCGGTGACCTCAATGCGCGTTGGCTCATTGATGGCGTGAGCGTTACGCCCGGTGCGCAGATGCTGATGGCGAGACTTCCCGATGGTCGAATTCTCGTTGGCCTGCCTGGTAATCCCGCTGCAGCGCTAGCCGGCCTGGTCACACTCGTCGGGCCACTGCTGCGTTCGATGAGCGGGCGCACCAACGTGATCGATCACCCGACCGGCGTGCTGCTCGATGATGCGCCCCCGGCCGACTACGCCGATGACACACGTCTGGCGCCAGTGCGCCGGGAGCTGCGCGATGGCGCCACCTTGCTTCGCCCTATTCCGGAAGACGGCCCAGCAGGGCTGGTCGGCTGGGCACGCGCCGATGCCGTGGCTATCTGCCCGCCGGGCGCCGGATATCGCGGCGACGTGCTGCACTACATCCCGCTCAGCTAAGACTTTCCGCTTTCGATCACGGTCACCGGGCGATGCAGTCAGCCCTCGGCCGCTCATTGACGGCTACATCTCTATCGATCCAGGTGCGGTCCTCGCCCATTCGGCGAAGGGTGACGAATTCCGTACCTGACTCAACTTGGAGCGAATCATCGGGCAACTGCCCCGGCACGTAAGTCATCCGTCGTCCGGCGACCGCGAGAATCTCGGTAGCCATGGCCGCGAGGTCATAGAGCGATTGGTGCCGATGGGCACGACGACCGAGATCCACCTGGGCGATCGCATCGATCCCGTAGGCCGCATGCACGTCCAAAAGTGTGGAGAGTTCAACTCCGTATCCCACCGGCACGGAGAGCTTCTCGAATGCGGAGCGACGGATTGCCCACTCACCGGCGAGCGGCTGCACGACGTCAGCAAGTTCGGGGCGATGAACAGCAAGCCACGGGCGTGCCACCAACTCGGTGACCCGACCGCCTTCAAGTGTGGGAACGCCTCCGACATCGAAGATGCGGTCGTAGAAGCCGCGCACGAGTTGTACGTGCGGCTGCGTGAGTAGTGGGCCGAGCAAGCCGGTCACGAAGTGCGGACCCCATTCAGTGAGATCGGCGTCGATGAACACGAGAAGGTCGGCCGTGGTAACGAACTGTGACTTCCACAGCGCTTCCCCCTTGCCCTTGCGAACCCCGAGGTCTGGCCTGACATCGGCAACTGAATGCACCGTTGCCCCGGCCTTGGTGCCCTCAAGAGCTGTTGCGTCACTCGACAGCGAATCCATGACGATCAAATCGTCGACGATGCCGGATAATTCGAGTCGTATCTGAGTGACCACCTCGAAGATGGTGTCGATCTCATTGCGCGCAGGGATGACGACAGCGATGGTGGTATCCCGCTTTGCCTCTGCAATCAACGACAGCGGCCAGTCACCCGATTCCGAGGTGTTCCGCGAGAACCAATCACTCACTGCGCGGCTCATAACGCAAGGAGTCGGGCAGGACGTAGTCCTCTGCGACATCACGTGTGCCGACAAGTGTCTCCACGGTGGCAATGACGTCAACAGCAGCTTTCACATCGTGCACGCGCACGATGTTGCCCGGCGCCGAAGCGAAGAATGCAATGGCCGCAGCCGTGGCAGCGTCACGTGACTTGGGCGTGCGGCCGGTTATTGCCCCGAGAAAGTCCTTGCGTGACAAGGCGAGAAGTAATGGCCGATCAAGATTTCTGAACACGTCGATGTTCCGCAGCAGGTCGATGGTCTGCCGGGGAGTCTTCGTGAAGTCAGGGCCGGGATCGAGGATCACGGAGTTTTGCGGAAGACCTGCAGCGACAGCTGTCTCCATTCGTTCGACGAGAAAGTCGCGAACTTCGGTGGTGATGTCTGCATAAAGGTCTTGGCGCTGCAGACGAACCTTCGGCGGCGCAGCGGTGTGCATGATGACCAACGCGGCACCATGCTCCGCGCACATCGATGCGAGCTCGGGATACTTCAGTCCGCTGACATCGTTGATGATGTCGGCGCCTGCTGCGAGAACCGCGGCCACAACCTCCGGCTTGTAGGTATCAACGCTGACCAGAACATCAGGATGATGCTCGGACAGCCATTCGACAATGGGAAGCACTCGCTCGCGCTCAAGACTTGCGTCGAGCTCAGGCTGGTTGGTGATCGCCGACTGACCACCGACGTCGATGATGTTGGCGCCGCTCTCGATGAGCGAGGCAGCGAGATCGATCTGGGACTGAAGTGATGAGAATCGACCGGCATCCGAGAATGACTCCGGGCTGGCATTGACTACGCCCATGACGAGAGTGCTGTCGATGGCACGGTTCATCCCACGAAGCTTGAGTGTGGGGCTCACGTAACGATGCTACCCACCGCTACGACGGTGCCGACACTCCTGACCTCTCGGACGTCAGCACGACGTCCCGATCGAA
Organism: Actinomycetota bacterium; assembly: GCA_947449035.1. Classification (GTDB taxonomy): domain Bacteria; phylum Actinomycetota; class Actinomycetes; order S36-B12; family S36-B12; genus CAIKZY01. The sequence goes on along the minus strand of CANFQC010000004.1, from coordinate 60,680 downwards.
TGTCTGGTTCAGATGAGGGGGAATCCGCGGCGGCCCAGGAGCCCCGGACCGGCTTTTACCTCTTTCCCTACCTATTAGGTAGACAATGCCTGTGAAATTTGCTACCGTCGCCGGGTGAGCTTCGGAGATATCGACTTCGCCCTGTCCCTCGGTGGCCTGATCGCGGGCATCATGGTCGGGCTGACCGGTATGGGCGGCGCAGCGCTGGTGACCCCGATGCTTGTGCTGGTCTTCGGCATCAACCCCGCCGCTGCAGTCTCCAGCGATGTCGTGGCTTCGGCGTTCATGAAGCCAGTCGGTGCGATTGTGCACATTCGCACCAAGACGGTGCACTGGGGTCTGGTGGGCTGGCTTTCCGCGGGCTCTATCCCCGGCGTGCTGCTCGGCACCCTGATCTTCGCCAAGGTGCTCACCTCTGACGACGCGAGTAACACCATCCGCACCTGGATCGGCTGGGTGCTGATCATCGCCCTGGCCGCAATGGTCGCCAAGAATTTCGTCTCCGCCCGCGCCAAGCGCATTCGCGGAGAGCAGCCGATGCAGGGCACCGACATGCCCGTCAAGGTTGTGCGCACGATGATGCTCGGCTTCTTCGTTGGTGCGATTGTCGGCATGACCTCGGTGGGCTCGGGCTCGCTGATCGTGACGATCATGCTCTTGCTTTACCCACTGCTTCGCCCCTCGGTTCTCGTCGGCACTGACCTCACCCAGGCCGTGCCGATGCTCATCGCCGGTGCGATCGCGCATGCGGGCTTCGGTGATATCAGCATCGCCGTCGTGGTCTCACTTCTCATCGGTCAGATCCCCGGCATCTACATGGGCGCCAAGCTCTCGTCACGCTATGACGGTCACCGTCTGCGCTGGCTGCTCATGGTCGTGCTGGCGGCAACCGCCATCAAGCTTCTCGGCGCACCAGCACTACTAAGCGGCGCAATCGCACTTATCGGTGCAGCAATCGTCATCGTGATGATCCTGCGCGAGCGCGCGGCTGCCAAGAAAGCTGCTGTCGAGGTCGTCAGCGTCTAGTCACTTCTCCACGTGAAGGCATTAGCCTTCGATCGTGAGCATGAATGCAATCGAGGTCGACGACGGCAAGGGCGGGCCGGAGGCGATGCACTGGGTCGAGGTCGCATCGCCTGAACTGAGCGCTGGCGAGGTGCTCATCGAAATCACTGCCACCGCCGTCAACCGCGCAGATCTCTTGCAACGCCAAGGCTTTTACGCTCCCCCTCCGGGTGCTACGCACATCATGGGCCTCGAATGCTCGGGCACCATCGCGGCAGTCTCCGAGGGCATCACTCACCTGAAGGTCGGTGATGAGGTCACCGCCCTGCTCTCAGGCGGCGGCTACGCGGAGCAGGTCGCAGTACCCGCGGGGCAGGTGATGAGCGTGCCTGCAGGCGTTGAACTCGTGACTGCAGGCGGTCTCCCCGAGGTTGCCTGCACGGTGTGGAGCAACCTTGCGATGACCGCTCACCTCGCAGAGGGCGAATGGGTGCTCATTCATGGCGGCGGTTCGGGCATCGGCACATTCGCAATCCAGGTGGCACGTGCTCTCGGCGCTCGCGTGGCCGTGACCGCGGGCAGCCAGGCGAAGCTTGATGCGTGCGCAGCGCTAGGCGCCGAGGTGCTCATCAACTACAACGAGCAGGATTTCGTCGAGGTGATGAACGCCGAGACCGGTGGACGAGGCGTCGACGTCATTCTCGACAACATGGGTGCGAAGTATCTCGAGCGCAATGTCGACGCTCTTGCACGCAACGGACGACTCGTCGTGATCGGCTTGCAGGGCGGAATTAAGGCCGAGCTCAACATCAACACGATGCTGCGCAAGAACGTCAGCGTCACCGCTACCGGTCTGCGCGGCCGCCCTGACTCCGAGAAGGCCGCGATCTGCGCAGCTGTTGAGCGACACGTGTGGCCGTGGATAGCGGCAGGCATCGTCAAGCCCGTCATCGATCGAGTCATGCCCGTTGACGAGGCAGGCGATGCACATTCACTGATTGAGGCCGGTGCGATCACCGGCAAGCTCGTACTGCTCGTGCGCGCCTGACCGCTTACGCCTTCGGCAAGTTGACCATTCCGGTTCCGACCACATGCACGTCGCCGGAGACGACGATCCCCGCAGACGTGTCGACGAGCAGGCGACTCGGCTGGCCCATATCGACTCCCTGGGAAATCCCCACTCGCGTCAGACCCGTGCGCTCACGCAGGTAAGCGCCGAAAGGTCCGGCTGCTGAACCGGTAGCCGGGTCCTCGCCACCGACCACGTCGAGACTGAAACTGCGCGCCGACCACTCGCCCGTCGAATCCTCAGCCACCACATAGCAATTCAGTGACATCGCGCTCGCGGACTCGACCGCCTCGAGCGCTCGCTCAAGCGCAACCGGGTCCAGCAAAGCCGCATGAAGTGAACCCGGCGAGGCAACAGGCATGACGATCATCGGTAGGCCGGTCGACAACATCTGAACGGGAAGGTCGGGGTGCAAGGCGTCAACGGGAAGGCCAAGAGCCCGGATGAGCTCACTGCCGTCGAGAACAGGGCCGAAGTCGCATTCGCTCTGCTCCATCGAGACAGTGCCCGAGTCACCGTCAAGGCTCACGCGAACTCGGTGCACTCCGTGCATGGTCTGCTGCATCAATTCACGGATGGGTGTGCGGGCTTGATGGCACAAGGCCGCAGCGGCACCCAGTGTCGGATGTCCCGCGAAGGGAATCTCGGATTCAACAGTGAAGATCCGATTGCGGTAGTCGGCACCGCCCACTGTCGCCGTCTGGAGGAATGACGTCTCGGATTGACGCGTGCGTCGCGCAAAGGCGGCCATGGTCGAGTCGGACAACTGATCCGCGTCATGAATGACGGGAAGGTGATTACCCTCGTGCGGACGCGCCGCGAAGACATCGACGTAGGTAATCGGCAGCCGAAGCATGCCTAGACTCTAGAGGTGATCATTCACGGCTCGCGCCGCACTTCCGCTCTTGCCGTGACCCTCGGTGTGGTCACCTCGTTGATGCTGCAGAGCTGCTCGAGCGCTGCGGCTTCAATCAGTCCTGAGCCCAGTGCAGCCGTCACGCTCACTGCACGAATCGCCAATGCGCAGACATGCACCGCAACGTCTGGCCTGTTCTCGGCGTACGACCGAGGTGGTCTCTTCAATGTCGCCGAGACCAAGCTCGGTGCCGCAGCCGATTTCAATCCACGCAGGTACCCGATCGGTGCACTGACGAAGCAGTCGACGTACGACCGCACCGGGCCGAAGGCGTGGACGTCAGGTTTCTTTCCGTCATCGCTGTGGCTGATGTACCAGCGCACCGACGACAAGACGTGGCTGAAGCAGGCTCGCACCTGGACGAAGGCACTGCTGCCACTTGCCGACTGGGAAGGCAGCCACGATCTCGGCTTCATGGTGGGCATCCCCATGGAACTCGGTATGCGCCTGGATCCGAGTGCGAAGAAGCGCGCGGCGTATCGCGATGCCTTCATCAGTGCCGCACGATCCCTGTCGACCCGCTGGAACCCGAACGTGAAGGCCATTCAGTCGGGCACGTACGACGGCCAGTGGGGCTTGATTGTCGACTCAGCGATGAATGCTCCGCTGCTGATCGAAGCCGGCATGATCCTCGGCGGACCTGAGGGTGATGAGCTCAAGTCGCGCGGCGAGCAGCACCTGCTCACCTTGATCAATACCTTCATCCGCGATGACGGCTCCACGTATCACCGGATGACATTCGATCCCACGACCGGTGCACTCATCGGCCCGGTGGCCGGGCAGGGCATGAATGTCGACAGCACGTGGTCTCGCGGTCAGGCCTGGGCGATCTTTGGCTTTGCCCGCGCGTATCAGCTCACGCGCAATCAGGCCTTCCTCGATGCGGCAGAAAATACTGCCCACTTCTGGATGAGCCACCTTGATGCGCAGTGCGTGCCGGCGTGGGATTTCGATGCTGCGCCCGATGCACCACGCGATTCATCGGCTGCTTCCATTGCCGCGAATGGATTCATCCTGCTCGGTCAGTTTGCGAAGCAGCAGCAATTGCGTACCGCCGACTACGAGCCTTATGCGCGCACCATGCTGCACGCGATCTCGACCCTGCCGGTGCTGGCGAAGGACTCCCCGAACCCAGGCGTGATGCTGCAGCAAACGTCGAACGTCAACAAGGTCGCTAAGGAAGGCTCCTATGTATGGGGCGACACCTTCGTGCTGATGGCCGGCATCAACGCGCTCTATTCAGGGTCGAACGCAACCACCGACTACACCAGCTCGGTGACCTCAGGCCTCACGAACGGCTAGACAGTCGGCAGTGATGCGATGCGCTTCATCAGGTACGGCGAGAAGTAGCCCATGTACTTCGCTTGCACGATCGGGTCGCGCCAGTCAGAGCCGGTCACGACCCCGCGGCAGGCAGCAGCGCCGCACAAGCAGGTGAACTCGTCGTAATCGGATGCATCGCACATCGCGTAATCGAAGGTGAGTTCTTCGCCGACCTCGATATCGCGCATGGCGATCAGCAGCTGGGAACCGGAGAGGCCACAGTTCGGGTCGCAGGAGTGGTTGAGCATGTCACCGGGCTCACGCACATCGGATGACACGAGGTAGAGGTCGTCATCGACCTGGATCGATCGAGCCTGACGATCGGCTGAAAGAGTGGCGAGGAAATCCCGAGGGACCATCCATCCCCCGAAGCCGGCGACTGTTTCGCCTGCGCTGATTCGCTCCGTCGTGAAGGAGCCCCATCCCTTGTCCCCGGCGGGCTGTGCAAGTGCCTTCGGGGTCAGCCAGTTGTAGTCCACTCGACTCGCATACCTCTCTGCTCGAGCCCGCCATGTGCAGGCAAAGCCCGAAAAGTGTGACACAGGAAGATGAACGGTCAAAATGCCTGCTGGTTACCCCGCGTTCACCCTTCTATGAGGGGTGACTCGTCGGCCAGGTGATCAGGCGCGGCTGAGCACTCCGGCTGCCGCCTCGAGGATGCACAGGGCAGCCAGGCGCACCGTGCGCTGATCCGCCGAGTCGATGGTCGAGTCAATCTCGGCGAGATCCATCGAGCGGACTCTCGTGTCGGCGCCGGCCATTGCGGCCACCTGACGTAACTCATCGGCGCTGATGCCTCCCGGCGCAGCAGCAGGGCAAGCCGGTACGACAGACCGATCGCACACATCGACATCCAGGTCGACGTGAATCCCGGTACCGCCGGCACCGGCGATGTCGAGAGCCTCCGCCATAGCGTCGGCGATCGGTCGCGTGCGAAGTGCACCGCGGGTAATGACAGTGATGCCCATATCTCGTGCGCGTGCCGCGTACTCCGCGGAGTTCGCGAAGTCGGAAATTCCAATCTGCACGATCCGAGTACCGGTGAGTCCGGCTTCGACTAGACGGCGCACCGGCGATCCATTGCTTATGCCATCGCGAAGATCGTGGTGGGCATCAAGGGTGATGAGACCCGCAGTGCCGAGGTCGCCGCCGAATACCCCTCTCATCACCGAGTGCGTGATCGAGTTGTCTCCGCCGATTGCCATCACCATCCCTGCTTCTCGCAGTTGAGCGACGCGCAGCATGACTCGCGACTCTCCGTGCTCACCGTCGGGATCAACAACATCTCCGGCGTCGAGAAGTTCGAGATCTCGCAAGTCTCGGCCAAGGCTTGCTGAGAAGGTCGAGTATCGAAGTAGCGCTGCGCGCACTGCCTCGGGCGTGCAATGCGCCGACGTGGGGCTGATCGAGGTGAGATGCGCGGGAACGCCGACGATCACGAATGATCCGAGTGTCGCCGACGATCCGTCGGGCAGCGCGGTGAACGCATGCGCTGCACGGGGCCAGCGCTCATCGGCAGGAAGAGACATGATGTCCATTTCTCGTAAGTGACTCTCAACTCTCACCGTAACGACTCCCGGGGTCAGTTACCGCGGATCCGCCGTGAGAGTTGGGTGGCGGTACGACTCAACGCATTGACAAACAGCTCGCGATCGTCGCGATCCGCCGAATCGGATCGGAAACTGAGTCCGATGGCGGCAGCGGGATGATCGAGTTGATCCATGACCGCTACAGCCACTGAGCTCACGCCCTCGGTGATGAATCCGTCCTCCTCACTGAAGCCGGACTTGCGTTCGGCATTGAGCAGTTCTCGCAACTGACTCACGGTTGTCGGACCGACACCAGTACGGTCGATGAGTCGGGCACTCGACGGTAGCGAGGCTCGAAGCTGTGCGACAGGCAGGTGCGCGAGAATCGCGCGACCCGAAGCCGTGAGCGAGGCAGGTAGCCGTACTCCCACATCGGTTACCAGGGTGAGCGGTTGACGTCCAGACTCCTTAAGCAGGTAGAGCACCTCATCGCCACGCAGGATCGCCAGATGGGCGACGAGTGGAACTGATTCGAAGCGACCGATGAGCTGCGCGAGCAAGGGCCGTGCCAGCCGTTCCATCGGGTCGTGACGGAGATAGGCAGAGCCGACCTCGAAGACGGCAAGTCCCAGGCCCCATTTCTCCTCCTCGGGGTAGTGCACGACGAATCCCTCATCGGCCATGGTGGCCAGGAGGTGATAGGTCGACGACCGTGGAGTGCCCAGCTGACGCGACAGGCTGGCCGCCGTCATGGGGCCGGCGGCAGCGGCCAGGATCCGCAGGGCATGCAGGGCCCGAGTCGCCGCGGGGGCATTCGTGCGCACGTCGTGGACCTCCAAATCTCGTATCTCAGACTCTAATGACCGTCGAGCCCTGCCGCCTCCCGTCGCAATGGACTCCAATTGACCCATGACTGCTTCCCTCGGCGCCCGTCCCGTGTTCTCCCCCACCGGCACCTCACTTACCGCACAGAACTGGCAGACCGAGGCCGCCTTGCGCATGCTGCAGAACAACCTCGACCCGTCTGTAGCCGAGTATCCCGACGAGCTGGTCGTGTACGGCGGCACCGGCAAGGCGGCCCGCAACTGGGCGAGCTTCGATGCGATCGTCCGCACCCTCACCACCCTCAAGCAGGACGAGACCCTGCTTGTGCAATCGGGCAAGCCAGTTGGCGTCATGCAGACCCATGAGTGGGCACCGCGCGTGCTGATCGCGAATGGCAACCTCGTCGGTGACTGGGCCACCTGGCCCGAATTCCGCCGCCTCGAGCAGCTCGGCCTGACGATGTACGGACAGATGACTGCAGGGTCATGGATCTACATCGGCACCCAGGGCATCCTGCAGGGCACCTACGAGACCTTCGCCGCGGTCGCCGCGAAGAAGTTCAATGGCACTCTCGCCGGCACCCTCACCGTGACCGCCGGCTGCGGCGGAATGGGCGGTGCACAACCGCTCGCCGTCACCATGAACGAGGGCACCTGCCTGATGATCGATATCGATCCGACGCGGCTGCGACGTCGTGTCGAGACCCGTTACCTCGATGAGCTCGCTGACAATCTCGATGATGCAATCGATCGAGTCGTGAAGTACACCGCGCAGCGCAAGGCGATCTCAGTCGGCGTCGTGGGCAACGCAGCGACGATTCTGCCCGAGCTGCTGCGTCGTGGCGTACCCGTCGACATCGTCACGGATCAGACCAGCGCACACGATCCCTTCTATTACATTCCCGAGGGGATCGAACTCGAAGATGCACGCGAGTTCGCGGAAAAGAAGCCCGAAGAATTCACCGATCGCGCACAGGAGTCGATGGCCAAGCATGTCGAGGCAATGGTCGGGTTCATGGATGCAGGAGCAGAGGTCTTCGACTACGGCAACTCCATTCGAGATGAGGCGCGCAAGGGTGGATACAACCGTGCATTCGACTTCCCCGGTTTCATCCCCGCCTACATTCGTCCACTGTTCTGCGAGGGCAAGGGTCCGTTCCGCTGGGTAGCGCTTTCAGGTGATCCGAAGGACATCTACCGCACCGATCAGGCCGTACTCGAACTGTTCCCCGACAACCTTCACTTGCAGCGCTGGATCAAGCTCGCGCAGGAGCGCGTGGAATTCCAGGGCCTGCCCGCTCGCATCTGCTGGCTGGGGTACGGCGAGCGAGATAAAGCCGGTCTTGCATTCAACGATCTCGTCGCACGCGGTGAGGTCAGTGCACCAATCGTCATCGGCCGCGATCACCTCGATTGCGGTTCGGTTGCCAGCCCTTATCGCGAGTCCGAGTCCATGCTTGACGGGTCCGATGCGATTGCCGATTGGCCGCTACTGAACGCCATGGTCAACATTGCATCAGGCGCTTCGTGGGTCTCGATCCATCACGGTGGTGGCGTGGGCATGGGTCGCTCGATCCACGCCGGCCAGGTCAGCGTCGCCGACGGCACGCCGCTCGCCGCCCAGAAGCTGGCACGCGTGCTCACGAATGACCCGGGCATGGGCGTCATCCGACACGTTGATGCCGGCTACGACATCGCTGATGAGGTTGCCGCCGAGCGTGGCGTGCGCATCCCCATGGAGGAGGGCGCGGGTGCCTGATCCCCACGCCCTGACGGGCATCGGATCGCTGGTCACCAATGATCCGAGTCTCGGCGATGGCCCACTCGGCGTCATTCGCGATGCTGCGGTGCTCATCGAAGGTGATCGCATTGCCTGGGTCGGCCCGGCTCGAGAACTCGACGCATCTGTAGCCGCGATCGATCTCGAGTCACGCGCGGTCATTCCCGGCTTCGTGGATTCGCATGCCCATCTGGTGTTTGCCGGTGACCGATCCATGGAGTTCGCCGCACGCATGACTGGTGAGAGTTACCTGGCGGGCGGTATCCGCACGACTGTCGCAGCAACTCGCGCTGCAAGCGATGACGCCCTACGTGCTCGCACGCGCGATCTTGTGGATGAGCTGGCACGTAGCGGCGTCACCACCTTCGAGACGAAGTCGGGCTACGGCCTCACTGTCGCTGACGAGGCACGATCACTGCGCATTGCCCGTGAGTTCACGGATGAGACGACATATCTCGGCGCACATATCGTGCCCGAGGGCATCGACGCCGACGCGTATGTCGACCTCGTCTGCGGTGCGATGCTCGATGCATGTCTCGAAAGCGCCCGATGGATCGACGTGTTCTGCGACCGCGGGGCATTCGACGTTGACCAGGCACGCGAGATCCTGACCTCAGGCATGGCCCGGGGCCTGTTGCCACGCATCCATGCCAATCAATTGCAGCACGGTGGCGGAGTTCAACTCGCTGTCGAGCTCGACGCGGCATCAGCCGATCACTGCACGTATCTCGACGATGCTGATATCGATGCTCTCGCCGGCAGCATGACTGTCGCAACCCTGCTTCCCGGAGCCGAGTTCTCGACTCGCTCCCCCTACCCGGCAGCACGCCGACTCATCGATGCCGGCGCCAGCGTCGCTCTCGCCACCGACTGCAATCCCGGATCGAGCTACACGACGAGCATGCCGCTGATGGTTGCCCTCGCCGTGCGGGAAATGCGGATGAGTCCTGACGAGGCCCTGTGGTCAGCCACCGCAGGCGGTGCACGAGCACTGCGCCGCACCGATATCGGCGTGATCACCCCCGGCGCTCGCGCCGATCTTGTCAGTCTCGACGCCCCCGACCACGTGCACCTGGCTTACCGACCCGGTGTCGATCTGATAGACCGTGTTTGGGTATCCGGGCACCTTCGCCTCACCAGGAAGCAGCAATAGATGACTGTCACGATCAACAGCAGCGGTATGACCCTCGACAATGTCGTAGCAGTGGCTCGCTTCGATGCGCCAGTGACGCTCTCCCCGGAGGCACTCGAGGGAATGGCACGCACTCGTGCGCAGATCGATGCACTCGCCCAGGCCCCTGATCCCGTCTACGGCGTCAGCACCGGATTTGGCGCCCTCGCAACGCGCCACATTCCCCTCGAGCAGCGCGTGCAGCTGCAGCGATCCCTCGTGCGCTCACATGCGGCAGGCCTTGGTGACCCAGTCGAGCGCGAGGTTGTGCGCGCACTCATGCTGCTTCGACTGAAGACTCTCGCCAGCGGTCGCACCGGCGCGCGGTCCGTGGTGGCCGAAACGATGGCCGCACTACTCAATGCCGGGATCACGCCGATCGTGCATGAGTACGGATCCCTCGGCTGCAGCGGCGACCTCGCGCCGCTCTCGCATTGCGCGCTCGTACTCATGGGCGAGGGTCGCGCCACTGATCGTGACGGCATCGAGCGGCCGGTTCCGGAACTTCTTGCCGAGGCGGGCATCACTCCCGTCGAACTGCAGGAGAAAGAGGGTCTTGCTCTCATCAACGGCACGGACGGCATGCTCGGGATGCTGATCCTGGCCATTGCCGACCTTGAGCACCTCTCCGATGCTGCCGATGTCATTGCCGCCATGAGTGTCGAGGGCCTACTCGGCACCGACAGCGTCTTCCGCCCAGAACTTCACCTGCCGCTGCGCCCTCATCCTGGCCAGGCAGAGAGCGCCGCGAACATGTATGCCGCCCTGGCCGATTCCAGCATCGTTGCGTCGCACAAGATCGACGACACCCGCGTGCAGGATGCCTACTCACTTCGCTGCGCCCCGCAGGTGACCGGCGCAATGCGCGACACCCTGGCCCACGCGCGACTCGTAGCCACCCGCGAACTCGCTGCCGCGATCGATAATCCTGTCGTGCTGGGTGATGGCACGGTCACGAGCAACGGCAACTTCCATGGCGCCCCTGTCGCGTACGTGCTCGACTTCCTCGCGATCCCGACTGCCGATCTCGGCTCGATCGCCGAGCGCCGCACCGATCGCATGCTCGACAAGAATCGCTCGCAAGGCCTGCCGCCATTCCTCGCCGATGATCCCGGTGTCGATTCCGGCCTGATGATCGCGCAGTACACGCAGGCAGCACTTGTCTCGGAGAATAAGCGCCTCGCCGTACCGGCAAGTGTCGACTCGATCCCGAGCTCTGCCATGCAGGAGGACCATGTGTCGATGGGCTGGCATGCCGGTCGCAAGCTGCGAAAGGCCGTGGAAAACCTCACCGGCATCCTGGCAATCGAGCTCACCGCTGCTGCCCGCGCTATCGAGTTGCGCGCACCGCTCACGCCGGCCCCGACCACCGCAGCAATCATCAGTCAACTCCGGGCGATGGTTCCCGGCCCGGGCCCCGATCGATTCCTGGCACCCGAGCTGGCAGACGCGGTCGAGGTCGTGCGAGCCCTTCGCACCAAATAAAGATGACGGTGGTTCGCCGATGTGCCCGACTTCCGGCGTGAACGGTCGTGCCCTCGCACTCCGCACTGTCATACTCTCGGGATGGAGAGTTCACGCGTGAAGAAGTCGACCCTTATCGTCACCATCGCCTCTGCCGGGATGGCAGTCGCCGGCCTCATCGGGTTCTCCGCGCCCGCGAGCGCCGCGACATCAACGCTCAAGCCTTCGAACTGCGGATCCCTGTCGACGAATACCGACGGCACTGTCAGCCCGATCATCTGCCCGAATCGTCATCCGAATGCCAAGGCATGGGCCACGATCAAGGCCGGCACCCCGAAACTGGCAGCACTCGGCGCTCATCCCACCTGGAAGCAGGTCAAGGCAGCCACGTGCGCGGATCTCACCAATGCGAGCAACCCGATCGTCATCGAGAGTTACCAGTGGCTCGCTGTTCGCCACGGCTGGTTGAAGGCAGACCTGCCCGGTGCCGAATCCTTCGGAACCCGCCTCGTCAATGGGCTGTGCGGCTAGGTCCCCTCAAGGAGCCCCGTAGGCTGGGGCCGTGATCGATCCCCAGATTCTGCGCACCGACCCCGATCGGATCCGTGAGTCCCAGCGCCGTCGCGGCGAGGACGTCACGGTCGTCGACCGTCTCATCGAGGCCGATACGGCCAAGCGTGCCGCGCAGGCTCACTTCGATGAGCTGCGCAACCAGCAGAAGCTGATCGGCAAGGAGATCGGTCCGCTGCAAGGTGCGCTCAAGAAGGCGTCGGACGACACCGCGAAGGTGGCCGCGCAGGCCGAGCTCGATGCCCTGATGGCCAAGGCCACTGATCTCGCTGATCGCACGAAGGCTGCTGAGGCTGCCGCGAATGAGCAGGCTGAGGTCACCGATGCGCTCTGGCTTCAGCTGGCCAACCTCGTGAACCTCGACTCCCCCGTGGGCGGCGAGGAGGATTTCGTCACTCTCGAACATGTGGGCACGCCGCGTGATTTCGCCGCTGACGGATTCGAGCCCCGCGATCATCTTGAGATCGGCGAAATGCTCGGCGCTATCGACACTGTGCGCGGTGCGAAGGTCTCCGGCTCACGCTTCTTCTATCTGCGTGGCGTGGGTGCGCAGCTCGAGTTCGCACTGCTCAACATGGCGATGGCGCAGGCCACCGCCAATGGCTTCATTCCCATGATCACGCCGAGCTTGGTTCTTCCGAGTGCGATGGACGGCACGGGCTTCCTCGGTCAGGCCGCCGAGAACGTGTACCGCGTTGAGGCTGACGATCTATATCTCGTCGGCACCTCCGAGGTTCCGCTTGCCGCGTATCACTCTGACGAGATCATCGACGCCAAGGAACTGCCGATCCGTTACGCCGGCTGGTCGTCCTGCTTCCGTCGCGAGGCCGGCACCTACGGCAAGGACACCCGCGGCATCATCCGCGTGCATCAGTTCGACAAGGTCGAGATGTTCGTCTACTGCGATCCCGCCGATGCCGAGAACGAGCATCAGCGTCTCCTGCAGTGGGAGAAGGACTTCATTGATGCACTTGAGATCCCGTATCGCGTGATTGACGTTGCCACCGGTGATCTCGGCAGCAGCGCGGCACGTAAGTTCGATATCGAGGCCTGGATTCCGACCCAGGGCACGTACCGCGAGGTCACCTCGACCTCGAACACCACGGAGTTCCAGGCACGACGACTAAAGATCCGCATGCGCGACGGCGACAAGACGCAGCCGCTCGCCACCTTGAATGGCACGCTCGTGGCAATGCCGCGAATCATCGTCGCCATTCTCGAGAACCATCAGCAGGCCGACGGCTCTGTTGTTATCCCGCAGGCCCTCCGCCCGTTCCTCGGCGGAGTCTCTGCGTTCACCCCGAAGGGCTAGCGTCGCGCCGTGCTGAAGGACTTTCCTCGAGATTTCGAGCCAGAACTCATTGCCATCGATTTCGATGACACCCTTGTCGAACATGGCGACGTCGTGCACGAGCGCGTGCGCGACTCGATCCTGCGCGTCATGGCAGCCGGCGCCACGGTTATTCCGTGCACCGGCCGCTCCCTGAGCCTGACTGGCGGTGTCGCACGTGCGGCCGGCATGAATAGCTGGGCGATCTGCTCCAACGGCGCGGTTCTGGCCACAGTCGATCCCGAGTCGGTCATCGAGGCCACCACCTTCGATCCGAGCGAACTGCTCTCGATGATCGCGCCGATCCTGCCTGACGCGGTCTACGCGGTCGAAGACATCGACGGCACCCTTCGTACAACCAGCCTCATCGGCACCGACTACATCTCCAAGCAGGTTCTCGAGGTTCCCTTCGAGCACCTGACTAGCCGCCCCGTCACTCGCGTAGTCGTGCGCAGCGATGCCCACGTGAACCAGGGCTTCGGCGACATTGCTCGTTCACTCGGTCTGCATTCGGTTGTCTTCGGTGTCAGTGACGTGGCCTGGATGGATCTTGGGCCGCAGAACGTCAACAAGGCCACTGGCCTTGCGCAGCTGTGCACGCGTCTGGACATCAACCCTGCAAAGACGCTGATGTTCGGCGACTCCTTCAACGACCGCGAGGCGCTCAAGTGGGCGCGCATCGGCGTAGCGATGGGTGATGCCGATGCTGACACCGCGGCGTGCGCCGACTTCCGCACCGGCGATGTCGCCGGCGAGGCGGTAGCTGACGTCCTGGATCTTCTCTTCCGCTAAGCACGCAGTGGCCGAAGGGAGGCCGTGATGTCCGAGCACAGCGTTGCGCTGATCGCCGGCTTCATCGCTGCCCTCTGCACGATCACCATGGTGATCCCGCAAACTCGCAAGGTCTGGCGCGATAAGTCGGGTGTAGGTGTCTCACTTCTTACCTGGGCGATGTTCCTGTGCACGTACGCAATGTGGTTCGGCTACTCGATTCGCAGTGGCAATGTCGCATCGACTAGTTCGAATATCGTCACGAACACCTTGCTGGTCATCTTGGTTCTCGGGCTACTGCGCGCAGACAATCGTCAAGGTGCCGTACGTCTCGGTGCTGCCATCTACGCGCTGGCGGTGCTGTTCTTCATCATCGGCATCTTGTTCCCGATGCCGGTCGTGCTCACCTTGATGCTCGCGGCCACCATCATCCGCATTCCGCAGGTGACGAAGTCCTTCAAGACAATGCGTGACGTGACGCCGTCAGAGGTCTCGATCCTGACCTGGTGGCTGAGCATCAGCGCCTCAACCGCGTGGGTAATCCACGGGATCTTGCTGCCCGACATGCTCTTCGTGATCACCTCGGGCGTGGCCTTCTTCCTGGCCATTGGCGTCATCGTGCCGGAGTACATCGCCCAAGCGCGTCGCGCCCGTCTCGCGGCCTAGTCGCCCTCGAACTCGCAGATCGCGAACACCGGCACACCGTCATCTTCGAGTTTCTCGTGGCCCTTGAGGTCGGGCAGGTCGACGATGAAGGCAGCCTCGACGATCAGGCCCTCGCAGTGACGAACCAACCGTGCCGCCGCGCGCGCGGTGCCGCCGGTGGCGAGGAGGTCATCGATGATCACCACGCGCTCGCCGGGCTTGATGGCGTCGACGTGAATGTGCAGCTCGTCGGTGCCGTACTCGAGCTCATAGGTCTCCGAGTGCGTGGCAGCCGGCAGCTTGCCGGGCTTGCGCATCGGGATGAATGCGCAGCCGAGCGCCAGAGCCAGCGGTGCGCCGACGATGAAACCACGTGACTCGACACCGACAACCGCGTCGATTTCCTGATCGGCGTAGCGCTCGCGCAGGATCTCGATCACGGTGCGGAAGCCTTCGGGATCCTGGAACAAGGTGGTGACATCGCGGAACATGATGCCCGGCTTCGGGAAGTCCGGGATCGTGCGAATGAGCTTCTTGATCGGCATTCAATGTCTCCTTGGCGCGGGGCCGGCGTGGGTGCCTCGGGAAGACTATCCCTCAAACTTTCGGGTTTCCTCATCACGTCGTGCGCGTGATGGCTTCAGCGAAGGCTGAGCCGTTCCACTGGTTGGCCCGTGACCTCTGCGATGAGTTCGAAGTCCTTGTCCACGTGAAGGACCGTGCGCTTTCCGATCTCCGCCGCGGCCGCAATCAATAGATCAGGAATCGATGGGGCACGATGCAGTCCCCGTTCAGCGAGAATCATCTGAACTTCGATTGCCCTGCTCTCGATAGCGGGAGTGAGGTAGTCGAGCACGAGGACGGACATCGGCGGCGACGCGAGTTGATGCTGCAGCTCTGCCCCCGACCGCGCCGAGTAGCCGAGCTCCAGGCGAGTGACAGTCGAGATCGCCAGAAGCCCTCGTTCTGCCCTGGTGGTCCACTCCGCGGCGTCAGGACTCATCCCGATGCGTGCCAGCGCGGACTTGTCGACGAGCCATGTCGTCATGTCCAGGCCCGGCTCATGACGTCATCGTCAAGCAGGTCGGCAAACGCCGTGGACATGTGAGTCCAGTCCTCGACCCTGATAGGCACTCGAGTCCGCATCACTTCGACTTCGAGGCACCTACGGAGGAACTCCGGCCGAGAGAGCCCGAGTTCCTTGGCCCGCGCTTCGATGGCAGAGACCACAGGCTCAGGAACATCACGAATCAGGATATCCGGCATAGACACATGATGATATCAGTTGATATCGTCTGTCAATGCCTCGATCTTCCGTCCGCCTGTCACGGGACTTAAGAGACCGACTGAGAGTGATAGGGCTCGAGCGCAACCTCACGTACGACGAACTCATGCGAGAAATGCTGTCCACCCACTCGCAGTTGGAGCAACGTGCCTCCGAGATACGGGCGAGTCAGTCGCAGTTAAGAGAGTCGGAGCCCTCAGACGGATAGTCCGTCGGCGAAGGCGGCGGTCAGCGCCTCGCGCCAATCGCGCATCTCGGGGATGCCGGCAGCGGCCCAGGCATCGTGTCCGAGCACCGAGTAGGCAGGGCGCGGGGCGGGGCGCACGAAGGCCGCCGAGTCAGTCGGAAGCACGCGAGCCGGGTCTGCCCCGATCTCGGTGAAGATCGCCTGGGTGAACTCAAACCATGAGCACTGCCCGCTGCTAGTTGCGTGAAAGATGCCGGCAGCCGGACGGGCATCGAGTAACGCGATGATCTGCGCCGCGAGATCACCCGCATAGGTCGGCTGGCCGATCTGATCGGTCACGACCGACACTGTCTCGCACTCCTTCTCGAACTTCAGCATGGTCTTCACGAAGTTGGTGCCTTGCAGCCCGTAAAGCCAGGCGGTGCGGACGATGTACGAGCGCGAGGGAAGCTCCGAGAGCACGGCCACCTCGCCTGCGAGCTTGGTGCGGCCGTACGCAGAACGCGGATCACCGGCGGCTGACTCTGCATAAGGAGACGTGGCATCACCGGCGAACACGTAGTCGGTCGAGATCTGCACGAGCCAGGCGTCCGACACCACGCACTGCGCAGCAAGCACGCGCGGGCCTTCTGCATTCACGCGCAGCGCGAGTTCTTCCTTGGTCTCGGCATCATCGACGGCAGTCCAGGCGGCGCAGTTGATGACGACATCTGGTGCAAAGGTGTCGAAGACCGCGGCAACGGAAACCGGATCAGTGATGTCGACCTCAGGAAGATCAACACCGAGTACCGAGTCAGCGGGGCGAGCCGACAGCAGTGCCACGAGTGCACTGCCGAGTTGGCCATTAGCCCCGGTGACGATGACGCGCATTGCTACAGAGCAGCCTTCGCCTTGAGCGGGCGCCACCAAGCTTCATTGTTCTTGTACCAGGCGACTGTCTCGGCGAGGCCGTCGTCAAAGGTGTGCTGGGGTGCGTAACCCATGGCGCGAAGGCGTGAGTCGTCAACTGAGTAGCGACGGTCATGACCCTTGCGATCCTCGACGGGCTTGACCGATGACCAGTCGGCACCCATCGCGGCAAGCACGCGCTCGGTGATCTCACGGTTGTTGAGCTCGAGGCCGCCACCAATGTTGTACGACTGGCCAGGCTCGCCCTTTGCGCACACGATCGCGATGCCGCGGCAGTGATCGTCAACGTGCAGCCAGTCGCGCACATTCAGGCCGTCGCCATACAGCGGCACCTGGAGTCCGTCGATCAAGTTGGTGACGAACAGCGGGATGACCTTCTCCGGGAACTGGTACGGCCCGTAGTTATTCGAGCAGCGGGTCGACGAG
This sequence comes from Actinomycetota bacterium, assembly GCA_947449035.1. Classification (GTDB taxonomy): domain Bacteria; phylum Actinomycetota; class Actinomycetes; order S36-B12; family S36-B12; genus CAIKZY01. The sequence continues at coordinate 43,476 of CANFQC010000004.1, read as the reverse complement.
ATGTTGAGGCCATACGTGACGTTGTAGGCGCGCACGAGCATCTCGGCTGCAGCCTTCGCGGCGGAGTAGGGCGAGTTCGGGATCAGCGGCTCGGCCTCGGTCCAGGAGCCCACGTCGATCGAGCCGTAGACTTCGTCAGTGCCGATATGCACCGTGCGCGGAATACCGTGCTTGAGGCAAGCATCGAAAAGTGTCTGCGCACCAACGACATTGGTGATCAAGAAGGCCTGCGGCCCGGAGATCGAACGGTCAACGTGGGTTTCGGCGGCAAAATTCACGACCACGTCGTGGCCGGGCAGCACCTGGTCGAGCAGGTCACCGTCGCAGATATCGCCCCGCACGAAGGTGTAACGGTGGTCATCGGAGACGGACTCGAGGTTCGCGAGATTGCCCGCGTAAGTGAGCTTGTCGTAGACCGTGACGCCGGTGACCTCACCGGGCAGGATCTCGCTGTAGCCGCCTGCGAGCAGGGTGCGCACGAAATGCGAGCCGATGAAGCCGGCAGCGCCAGTCACGAAGTAACGCATCAGATCTCACCCTTCAACCGTCGAAGCCACTGATGGGCCTCGGCGAAATCACTGTCAGCCACGCCTTCGCGCAGTACCGGTGCCCGTCCGTCATGCCGCGGGTATGAACCCATGAACCGAACATCGAGACACACTCGATGCAAGCCCATCAACGCCTCCGATACGCGAGCGTCATTGACGTGGCCCTCGATATCGACGCTGAAGTAGTAGTCGCCAAGCTGCTTGCGCGTCGGGCGCGACTCGATACGCGTGAGATTGACGCCGTGCGCAGCGAATTCGTTCAGGATCGCGAGAAGTGCGCCCGGCTGATCACTGCGGATGAACAACGAAAGCGTTGTCTTGTCGGCGCCGGTGCGCTCGGGGATCGAGCCAGGGCGCTGCACGAGAACGAAGCGGGTGATCGCATCGGGGGTGTCTTCGATTCCGTCAGCCAGCGATTCGACGTCATACAGCTCGGTCACGATGCGCTGCGAGACAGCAGCGTCATAGCCACAGGCCGGATCGAGAAGCCCTTGCGCCGCAGCGGCCGTCGACAAAGCCGGCAGCATGACTGCGTCGGGCAAGTTGTCTGAGATCCAGCCGCGCACCTGTGCTGCAGCATGCGGATGCGTCGCAATGCGCGTGATGTCCGAAAGCGTCGTGCCAGGGCGCACGACGAGCGAGAACGTCACGGCCAGCACTGCTTCATCGACAATCGCGAGCGGCTCACCGTTGGCGAGCTCATCGAGCGTGATCGACACCGCACCTTCGACCGAGTTCTCGATTGGCACGAGTGCGAAGTCAACTGAGCCATCACGGGCAGCGTCGAGTGCCGCTTGCACTGATGCAGCGGCGATGAGCTCAGCTTCGTCAGAGATCGGCAGCGCGCGCAAGGCTGCCTCGGCAAATGAGCCGCGAGGTCCTAAGAACGCAATGCGGGTGGTCATGCGTGCTCTCCCTTCGCGTCATTCACTGCTTGCAGTTCCTCGGGTGACAGCTCAATGTCGCTGTTACCCGCGGTGAGGCCCTTGATGTAGGTACGTGTCTCGGAGCGCCCGTGGATCGAGGTGAGGACGATGCCGTCACCCTTGTCGTCGAGCATGGCAGCCGAGAAGCTGAAACGTCCGCCCATGTCGCCGAAGGCGTCATAACGCACGACTGAGACATGGCGAAGGGCGTCAGCGAGCTCACGGCGAGTGCGCGAGAGCGCGTTGCCGAGGCCGAGTACCTCGTCGTTGAGGTCGGCGAACTCCTCGCGGGTGCGAGCGAGCACGTCGATGTAGTTCTCGCGCCCCTCAGCGACCTGGAGCAGGGCGTAGGAGCGGTGTAGGCGGGAGAGCCGGGCAACGGCGTAGATCGCGATAGCCAGGGCAGCGCCGCCCAGCAGGATCGCGATGATCAGCAGGGTGTCGCGCACCCCGGAGTCTCCAAGCACGCCCAAAGCGTAGTCGCTGCCCTAGGGGCAACCCGAATCCCTCGAATCCTGCTGGTGAACCGACGGTAGGTTGGTCCGGTGATCCATGTGACGGCTCTGAATCTCACAGTGAGTGCCGCAGAACTCGCCTCCCGCTCCTTCTGCTTCGTGGTCGGCGTCCTGCTGTTCCTGGCGATGATCGTCAGCCTGCTGCGCACCATCGTGGTTCCCCGTGCCCTGCGTAGCTTCTTCAGCACCTTGATTATGAATGCGGTGGTCGGCATCTCATGGGGCTTGGCACGCACCCGCCGCCACTACAAGGGGCGAGATGCGGTGATGGCCTGGGGTGGACCGCTGATCATCATCGTCACGCTCCTGGCCTGGCTGATCGGCTTCCTGTTCGCGTACGGGCTGATGATCTACGGCGTTGGCGGCAACACGTTCGGTGATGCGCTCGCCCAGGCCGGCTCCAGCCTGTTCACCCTCGGCTTCGACGCTGGCCATACCGGTGATCAGACAATTCTTGATTTCATGGCCGCGGCCACCGGACCGATCGTGATCGCATTGATGATTGGTTTTTTGCCGACCATCTACAGCATCTACACCAAGCGCGAAGTGGCCGTCACCCAGATCTCCAGCGAGGCGGGTGAGCCAGCCTGGGGACCAGAGTTCCTCACCCGTGCTCACCTGACTGATCGCATGCAGGAGAACGACGACATCTTCCAGAACTGGGCGGCATGGGCCACGTCACTCCGGCTAACACATCTCACTTACCCCGCACTGGTGCATGTGCGCTCAGCTCGAGCGCAACGTCACTACGCCACCAGCCTTCTCGCGATGATGGACGCCGCTGCGCTGAGCGTTTCGCTCAATCACGAGCGTGAGCACCATCAGGCCTACACCCTGCTTGCTCAAGGCGTGCAGACCTTCAACACTTTGTATGTCTCGAACATTGCACCGCGACGGTTCGTGTCGCGCTTGCCGATCCTTGGTCACCTTTTCAAGTCAACACCGAAAATCGACTCGGCAATGATCGCCATGCCCTCACGCGAACCCGGTCGTGCGGCTGTCCAAATGGCGGCTAGCGCTGACGCCATTCGTGGCATGACTGACGAGGCAATCGGGCTTCTTGATGACGGCGAGGCGAAGACAGTCACGCTCACGCGCGCCGAGTTCGACGAGGCATACGGCATGCTGGAAGAAGCTGAATTCTCCATTGAGTACAACGCCGATGACGCCTGGGAGTTCTTCAAGAGCCTGCGACAGCGGTACGAGTTTGCTGCCTACGCAGTCTGCTCAAAACTCGATGCCCCGCCGGCTCCGTGGTCTGGCCCGCGTCGCGTGCCGACTCCAACTGTCGCACCTGCGCGTGCCTTGAAGTACCTCGAAGAGCAGTAGTCAACAACTGTGCGGGTCTCGAAGCTTGTCACCGAGCGTTGACGAGATGACGAACGATCAGGCCTTCAGGGTTCCGCGCACAACGCTGGTTGCGCTGTGACCAGTATTCCCGTCATACGTTTCTAGCGAGACATCGACGACTGGGAAAGATGCGAGATCCATTCCCTCGGGAAGCGTGTACACGGCCGTCGACCCCGGATTGAGGTTTCCGATCGCCACCATGTTCTTGGTATCGGCCGTCGCCATCCACACTTCGTAGTAACCGCCATCGGCATTCGGAAGATCAGGAACGGTCACCTTCAACTGCGAAGTTCCGTTCACCTTCTGCACGACTGCGCTGCCTGACACTCCGGCATCACCGATCGGATCAAGAGTTCCGCTCGCAACCATCTGAACAGCCTCCGGACGATTGATTACTGAGGTCGTCACGACCGAGCCTGCGATAAGACCGACTACTGCTGCAGCGGCAGCAAGGACGTAACCGCCACGACGACGACGCGACCGAGCAGCGTCGAGCGACACCACGTCACCGTGCGACGCGCGATCACGTGCAACTACGGCGGAGACGGCAGTCCACACCTCAGCGGGGGGTGCGGAAGGGAGATCGTCGGGTGTCACGGTGCGACCGACACTGACCACAGCGCGGTACTCCTCGAGCCGAGCACTGCACTCCGCGCATTCCTGCACGTGCGCGACATCGCGTGAATCAACAACTTCACCGAGGGCAAGGAGCGCCAGGGCATCCTCATCACAGTGCGACATGATCCACCTCCAGTCTGGTGCGCAGCCGATCGAGTGATCGGCGAATGTGGCTCTTGACCGTACCCAAGGGGATATCGAGGGCACGCGCAATTTGAGCGTGGGTGAGGTCTTGGAAGAAGGCGAGCTCCATGATCTTTCGCTGGGGCTCCCCGAGCTGGCTGAGCTCGTCAGCGATGAGCACCCGATTCACGGACTCCTCAGCATGGCCGGCGACGGCTTCATCGTCCAGGCGAGCTGATTCAGCATCGATCTTGCGGGTCTCGCGGGAGATCGACTCCCAGTGATCGGCGATCCGGCGGCGGGTAATCGTGACCAGCCAGCCCGGTAGGGAGCCCTTGTCGAGGTCGAATCCTGAGCGCCCCCGCCAGGCCGAGACAAACACGGCCTGGGTGATATCGGCGGCATCGCTCTCATTGCCGGTGGCCCGTCGAGCCATGGTGAACACGAGGGACGACCAGCGCGAATAGACCTGCTCGAGGGCTCGTTCGTCACCTGCCACGAAGCCTGCCGCGAGCTCCGAGTCATCGGACGGCTGCATGACAGGAATCTCCCGGGACGTGACGAGGCGCAGGGGTTCAGGCGCATGTTCAGTATGCGTCACTGAGATCCCTTCCGCTCGAGCCTGTGTTCCCATGCACCTTCTTCGCCCGGGCGACCTTCCTTGGATGCAGTCAGGACGAAAAAAGTTCCCTGAGATTCCTGCATCCAAGACGTGGCCTCACGCCGAAGTACTGCCATAAGCGCTCACCAGGGGTGCTACAACGAAAGGCTCGTCATGAATCGCTCACGTCTCATCGGTGGAATTGCCGCCGCAGCTCTCGTTCTTCCCCTCGCCGCCGCCGTTGCGCCCGCCGCATCTGCTGCTGACATGGGGACGACTTCCCTCGCTTCCGTGCTGACCGGTGGCCAGCAGGGCTTCGATCAGGACTACAAGGACTACGACATCGTGACCGCAGCAGTTCTCGCCGTGCTGAAGGCCAAGCCGAACTCCCCGGTCAAGGTGCTCACCGATGGAAGCACCGCCCTCACTGCCTTCATCCCCAATGACCAGGCGTTCATGAACCTCGCTTCCGCACTGACCAAGAAGAAGGTCACCACTGAAGCCGGTGCATTCAAGGCTGTAGCCAGCCTCGGCATCCCGACCGTCGAGAAGGTTCTCGAGTACCACGTCGTTCCGGGCGCAACCATCCTCTCCGGTGATGCGCTCAAGGCCAATGGCGCGAAGCTGAAGACCGCTCTGCCGGGCAAGACCATCGGCGTCAAGGTTGTTGCCAGCCCCGCGAGCATCACGCTCGTTGACTACAACCGCCACCTGGCAAACCCGAAGGTCATCTTGAGCCAGGTCGACATCAACAAGGGCAACATGCAGGTCGCGCACGGTATCGACGCCGTGCTCATGCCCACCAAGTAAGTCAGGTCACCCGAGCAAGTAATAGCGCAACAGACGTTCTCTCTCCTCCAAGAGCAGATCCCCCGTTCACCTTTCGGTGAACGGGGGATCTGCTCTTGACTGGAATGAATCAGGCGACGAGTACGTCGATGTCGTACTTCAACAGCGTCTCATCACGAGTGACCAAGGTCAGGGTCTCAACTTGAGCCTGCGATACGAGTATGCGGTCAAAGGGATCGCGGTGGTGCAACGGCAAACTTCCTGCGTTCAACCCATGCCCCCACGTGATCGGAAGCATGAGGAATGCGCTCTCGTTGAGGAGCTGCATGAATCCGTCATTAATGCGGAGCTTGCCCTTCTCTCTCTTGATTGAGATTTCCCAGACTGTCGCGGCTGAAACGAACACCTCATTGGTGGGTTCTGTGATCGCTTCCATCACTACTTCTGACATCGGTTGTCCATCGAGCCACCACAGCAATACGTGGGTATCGAGAATGAGGCGCATTAGTTCTCGCCGTAGAAGGACGCGATGACATCCTCGGGGGTGTCATCAAAGTCGTCCGCTATCCAGATTTGACCGCGCATCAAGCCGGGAACTCGAGGAGCAATGCGCTCGACGTAGGGAATCAGCCGAGCGATCGGCCGACCGGCACGAGCAATGATGATGTCCTCGCCAGCCTCGACTCGATTCAGGACATCAGAGAATTTCGACTTCGCCTCGTAGACGTTGAGCATGTCCGACATGAACCGAGTCTGCTTGACCAACGTTGGTCAAGTCAAGACTCTCTCCCGAGCAGAGTTTCACTAGCGGAGCGTGACCTGCTTGGTCGTCAGGCCAGAGCGCGCACGGCGCTGCTCATCGGTCAGCGGCGATGAGTCAGCAAGCGCCTCGAGGAGTCTCTTCTCGAATGCGACGATCGGTGCCTCGCAGCCCTCAGCTCCGAAGCCGATCGGCAGATCCCACACGGGAGTAACTAGACCCTGCGCGCGGAACATTCCGACGAACTTCGTGTCAGTGCCGAGATCATCGGACTTCGCTGCGTGCAGGCGAGCAAGTGCGTCGAGCAGTGACTCCTCCTCGAACGAGGTCACCCAGCGCAAGTGCTCCTTATCACCCATGCGAGTCCAGTAGCCGGCTTCGACGGAGGTGAGGCGTGCGGTCGGGTAGCAGTGCTCGCTTGCACGCTCGAGAGATGCGCGAACCTCGTCGGTGACGTCGTCGCGCTCGATCCAGAAGTCGAAGTTGCTGTGCACCGTGATGTCGAGCTTCTTCGCCGGATCGATCAGATCCTGAAGGCGGTAGGGCGAGGCGAAGTCGCGTGACGGAGCCACGCCATTGCCCGGTTCGGTTGCGATGGCAGAAAGAAGTGCGCTCGCGAGATCGCGGGACGCATCGCCCGTGCCGGTGTTGACCTGAAGACCAAGCAGGATGTGCGCGTCATCGCGCACGAGCGCCGGCCATGACATAGGTAAAACGGTGGCGAGGGTGACCTGACGCGAGGGGTCGCGGGTCAGCTCGAGGGGCGCGGTCGCTGAGGGAACGAGTTCGCGAAGCGCGACGATGTCGCACTCCGACGCAAATCCCTCGAACGGGCGACTTGAAGCGGCGGAGAGATCAACCTTGCCGTGGCAGGCCTTGTAGCGCTTGCCCGAACCGCACGGGCAAGGCTCGCGCATTCCGACAACGGGCACCTCGCCCTCAAATTCGACGGCGGCTGACTCTTGGCGGCGTGGCTTCTTTCCCATAGCGGCAGAGCCTACGCGTCGCGCAGACCCAGCTCGCGCAGACGGTCGATGACCATCCCGGGCCGGTTGCTGATGATGCCGTCGACGCCGAGTGACACGCACAGGTCAACATCGGCGACTGTGTCGACAGTCCAGACGTGCACGAAGTTCGCTCGGGCCTTCACTCGAGCGATGTACTCCGGGTCAGAGTGCAGCCGCTCAATTGAGACGCCAATGCCCGTCACACCCGGTGGCACCGAGCCATTGCGGTATCGACGCGGAATGTGATCGAGCAGGAACACCGTGGGGTATACGGGCGAGTGCTCCGCAATCCACTTCACTGCGTACGAGCTGAACGACATGATGCGCACGCGCGGTGCACCGACCGAGAGCCCGTGACGGCGCAGAACATCGATGAGCTCGCGCTCGACATAACGGCCGAACCGAGTCGGGTGCTTCGTCTCGATCGAGAACTTGATGGTGTCTGAGCGTTCCATCAGCGTGACGAGCATGCGGTCAAGAGTGAGCACGCTGGTACGCGTCTCATCGGGCATCGGATCCTCGAAGTCTCGCCAGACTGTCGGCCCGCCGCTGTAGTCGTGCTGGGCGAGTTCACCGAAGGTCATCGATGACACAGCGCCGCGACCTGAACTGGTGCGATTGATTCGACGGTCGTGTACGAGCACCAAGGTGCCATCAGCAGTCAGGCGAACATCGCACTCGACGGCATCGGCGCCTTCCTCGACCGCGCGCAGGTAAGCCGCGAGCGAATGCTCGGGCTCTTCCTCATTTGCACCGCGATGGGCGATGACCTCGATTGCCACGCTCCAAGATTCCCACATCCCCTCAAGCCATGAACCAATAGCGCCGAACACCATCGCACTCACCCGTCATCCGCGCTCGGGCATCGAACCTGCCACGATTACCCCGTGACCGAGCCGAGCAAGTACCCGTATGACGTGATCCTGTTCGATCTCGACGGCACGATCAGCGACTCCGCCCCGGGCATCACCGCCAGCCTGCGTCATTGCTTTGACGCCGTCTGCATTGATCAGCCCAGCGATGACGAGATCAGCAAATATCTCGGCCCGCCGCTCTCGTCGGCTCTGCGTGACTGGCACGGACTCGATGACGAGATGGCCGAGCGTGGCGTTCAGGCCTATCGCGACGTGTATCACGACAACAACGAATACAACGCTCAGATCTTTGACGGCATGCCTGCGCTGCTACAAGAACTCAATGACCGCGGCATCCCGATCGCCACCGCAACGAGCAAGCCGATCGAGTCAGCGACGCGCGTGCTCGATCACTTTCAACTCACGCATCACTTCGTGATGATCGGTGGCGCCCAACTCGATGGCACGAACTCCAAGAAGCCCGACGTCATCAGGTACGTCTTCGACGAGATGAAGATTCACCCTGACTCGCACCGCATCATCATGATCGGCGATCGCAGTCACGATGTGCACGGTGCTCAGCACCATGGCATTCCAGTCATCGGTGTCGAGTGGGGATACGCCGATCCAGGCGAACTCGAGGCAGCCGGTGCTGATTACGTGGTCGGCAGCGTCGCTGAATTGCGCGCGATCCTGCTGGGCGAATAGCTCGAAACCGTCGCGCAGGTCACAATCGACACGGCCACGAAGAACGAAGTTCCCTGGGAGTATCAGCACGTGCCCCTGACTCCGAGTCCCGACATCGTCCTGCTCGATCTCGACGGCACGATTACTGATTCGTATCCGGGCATCCTGCGCTGCCTGACCCTCGCGTTGCCGAGCATCGACCTCGAGTACCTGACCGAGGATCAGATCCGCGCGTTCCTCGGCCCGCCCCTTCACTACACACTCGGCGAGGTCTACGGGAAGACCAAGCAGGAAATCGATGACTTCGTCGTCGTTTATCGCTCGCATTACTTCGGCGGAGGCGAGTACGAGTTCGAGGTATTCCCCGGAATGGCTGCCCTCATCGACGATCTCGCGAACAGTGACATCAAGGTGGGTCTCGCAACCGCGAAGCCAATCCCCTCGGCCGAACGCGTGCTCACCAAGGCCGAACTGATCCAGCACTTCGATTTCGTCGGCGGCAGCGACATGGATCTCACGCGCCAGGACAAGCCGAGCATCCTGAGTTTCACCATCGAGAACATCGGCGGCCTGATCACTGAAGGCGATAACAGGAACATCGTCATGGTTGGTGACCGCAAGGAAGACATCATCGGCGCTAAGCACCATCGCTTTACCTCGATCGGCGCTGCCTGGGGTTACGCCGACGAAGGTGAGCTCGAAGATGCCGAGCCTGACTACATCGTCCATAGCGCAAACGAACTCCGCGCGCTTCTTCTCCCATGACGACTGTTCCTACCCCTCGCTACGAGGTCGTGCTCCTCGATCTCGACGGAACGGTCATCGATTCCCTGCCTGGTGTGGCCGTCTCAGTGCGCTACGGACTGGAAGCCATCGGATTCAGTGACGTCACCGATGAGGTGATCATGAAGTTCATGGGTCCGCCGCTGAAGGATGTTCTCGTCGATCACTACGGACGCCCCGAGAGCGACATCGACTCGTTCTTCACGGCATACAAGGAGAAGTACTTCAACGACGCCGAATACGACTTCGAGCTCTACCCCGGTCTCGGCCAGCTGATCGCGGATCTCAATGCGGCAGGCGTCACACTCATCCTGGCAACGGCCAAGCCTGATGTATCGGCCGAACGAATCCTTCAACACGCGAAGCTCGATCACTTCTTCGCGATCGTCGCCGGTTCGCATGAGGACGGCTCACGCCAGCTGAAGACCGATGTGCTCGCCCACGCTTTCGAGTTGGCGAGCATCGATCACACGGCCGGACGCATCGTGATGGTCGGAGATCGCGACTCCGACATCGTCGCCGCCGAGCACTTCGGCATCGATTCGATCGCGATCACTTACGGCTACGCGCCCGAGGGCGAGCTCGAAGCGCTCAGCCCGACGTACTACGCGGCGAATGCCGATGAGCTCCGGGCCATCCTGCTGCCGGGGGATTAGTCCTCCGCGAACAGCACGCCCGGATGCATCAGCCCCTGCGGATCCCACGCATCCTTGATCGCCTTCATTGCGGCGATCTCGACAGAAGAGCGACACATTCCCAATTCACGCGCCTTCACGCGCCCCACGCCATGCTCAGCCGAGATTGAGCCGCCGTATCGCGCCGCGCACGCAAGCATCGCGTGATCGATCTCGAGGTCATCCCAAGCGGGGCCGACGATCTCGAGGTGGATGTTGCCATCGGCGAGGTGACCGAAGACTCCGTAGGTCGTGACGATCGGATACGACTCGATCAATGCACGCAGTTCATCAGCGCAAGCAGCCAACGACTCCAGTGGCACCGAGATGTCGAGCTTGTGCACGACTCCCAGAGTCGAGTACGCCTCTGACTGTCGTTCCCTGTACGACCACAGCCGCGCTCGCGACGACGCATCCAGTGCGACAACCGCGTCAGCAGACTCATCCAGCGGTAAGCCCGAACCATCGCCACCATCAGCGATCTCGAGAAGCACCACCAACTCCCACCGTGATTCCAGCGGATACGGCAGATCAGCCAAAACCATCACGAGCTCCATGCCCGATGCGTCAATCACTTCGGCGCCGATTACTGGGTAGCCGCCTGCACGCGCACGACTCATCAGTTCCAACGCCGATGCGAAGCCCGAGCAACCCACAAGAGCAACCGACGTCGCAGCATGCGGTCGATGCAGTCTCACACGAACCGCCGTGATGATGCCCAGGGTTCCTTCTGACCCGCAGAACAGTGCGCCAAGGTCGTAGCCGGTGTTGTCCTTGAGCAGGCCCGACAGGTGCGAGATCACCTGGCCGTCGGGCAGCACCGCTTCAATGCCGACAACCGACGCGCGAGTCATGCCGTAGGCGATGACGTTGATACCGCCAGCATTTGTCGCCACGTTGCCGCCGATGGTGCACGAGTCACGGGCAGCAAGATCAACCCCGTAGATCCACCCTGCTGCCGAAGCAGCTCGATGCACGTCGCCCAGGGTTGCCCCGGCCCCCGCAGTCAGCTGACCGGAAAGCTGGTCGACCTCTGAGATCGACGAGAGCCGCCGCGTCGACACGATCACCGGCGCCCCGTGCCGCCCGGGCGAACCCGCGGGCACCGAGCCACCCACCAGCCCCGTATTGCCGCCCTGCGGCAGCACCGGCACACCAGCCGCCAGGCAGGCCTGCACAACCGCAGCGACCTCTCCGGTCGACCCAGGGCGCACCACGGCCCTGCAGGGGCCAGAGAAGCGCCTGGTCCATTCCTGGGTGTACTCGCCCGTCACGGCGGGATCCGTGAGCACATGAGCGGCACCCACGGCCTCAACGAGGGCCGCGTGCAGGGTTTCACTCAGGGTCAGTGATGCGTTCACGGGGTTATCCTTGCTGAGACCGCCGAATTCGGCGTGAGCGGCACTGCTTCGGAGGATTCATGCGCACCACTCGGCTCGCGCTCGGCATCGTCGCCTCCCTTGCCATCGCCCTGCCGACCATCAGCAGCAGCGCTCAGGCTGCCGACACGGTTGCCTCGGGCGTAGTCGCCACCGACTCTGTCACTACGGCTGTCACCACGAGCGAACCGACCAAGAATGCCGGCAACTCCTCCCCGGTCAATGCCAATGACGCCAGCGGCAACTTCTTCTTCACGACTGCCAACGGAATCGCCCCGACTTGGGCAGCTTCGGGAATCACTATCTCCGGCATCTCGCCTGGCTCGGCTCTGTCAAACTCACCCATCACCCGCGTGCGTGTCTCGATTCCGATTGTCGCCAAGCTCGGCACCGCGAATTTCGCGGCCGGCGGCTTCAAGATCATGAACACCAAGACTCGCGATTTCGTCAACTGCCAGACGCCGGTCATCGATACGCGTGCCAGGGTCATTGACTGCGTACTTAAGGACGGCACAAACGCCAAACTCTTCTCGATCACCAGCATCGCCAGCACCAAGCAGACCCTCGGCTACTACGACTCCACTAACTACCGAGGCATGAAACTTCAGGTTGCGACACAGGATGTCGCGGACATGCTCAACGACGAGCTCGGCGTATTCCTCTTCAGCCCCTCGGTAACCTTCGCGATCGCGCAGCTCACGGTCACCTCTGCGCGCTAGTCCTCATTCACGCCAAATTCAAGCCACGAGGCGGAACCGAACCAACCGGGCCCAACGTCTCACCCCTGCCGCACCATGCGGCATGACTCGGGGAGGGTCCATGAAGGTTTCCACGCGCGCCATGGTCGGCGTCATCGCCGCCAGTGCGCTCATCGCACCAATCGCACTCGCCACCTCGGCCCAGGCGGCCCCTAAGGCCGGCAAGAGCGAGGGGCGCTCCAGCGCTCGCGTCGAGGCACCGCGCACCGGGGGCGCATCAGATCGCCAGACGCCGAAGCCCTCGTGCACTGGCGGCACTCATCACTCGGACGATGACCACGCAGCCCCCGTAGTGCAACTGCCCGCATAGCCGGCACGTCCAGCTAAGGCCGCGGCAAGTGAACCGAGTCCACGACTCGTTGCCGCGGCCTTTCGCATCCCCGAAAAAGACTTTGACGGACGCCACCGACCCACGTGAGACAGACTGACGCCATGGATCCGGTGCGATGGGGCTTTCTCGGTGCAGGTTGGCTGGTCACGGCTAGAACGGCTGACTCACTTCATCAGGCGAGCAATGCAGAGCTCACAGCCGTCGGTGCGAGAGATGCAGCCCGCGCAGCAAGCGTGAACCCGGCACGCGCCTACGAGAGCTACCAAGAAGTCATCGACGATCCTGACATCGAGGCCGTCTACATCGCACTGACGAACGATGTGCATCTTCACTGGATCCTTGCCGCTCTCGAGGCAGGCAAGCACGTGCTTTGCGAGAAGCCGATGACCATGAATGCTGCTGAGACGCGCATCGCGTTCGACAAGGCAGCAGAGACGGGCCTCATGCTCATTGAAGCCGTATGGATGCGCTGGCATCCGCGCATGCGTCATATCGCTCAACTGGCCAAGGGCGGCGAACTTGGAAAGATGACCGGCTTCAACGGCCGCTTCACCTGGCAGACCGCCGATGCCGCTCCGCCCGGCAACTATCGCTTCTTCCCCGAGTACGGCGGTGGCGCATTGCTCGATATCGGCGTCTACCCACTGCATGCCTTGCTCTCCTGCGTGCCCGACTTCAACCTGCTCGAGGTCACCGCATCACGTCGTCACCTCAACGAGCACGGAGCTGACCTCACGACTGACATCACCCTCACGTGGGGCGAGGGCACGAGTGCTGGAGTCACTGCCTCCTTCGAGCAGCCCGCAACCGAGAGCATGCACCTCACCTTCGAGCGCGGCGAGATCAACTCACTCGATAACGAGGGCTTTTGCTCCTGGCGTCAACCAGCTCGAGTCAAGATCAATGACGAGATCGAAATCTTCGATGAAACTGACGCGTATCAATTGATGTTCGAGGCGATGAGCAATCGCATCCGCGGTGGAGACGACTGGGTGCTATCCCCCGCTGAGTCGATCAAGGTTGCCGAGCTCGTGGACTCATCGGTCGCCAAGGCGAATTAGCCTCCTTGCTCCTGCGCGTCAAGAAGTTGTCCACACGTGGAAAGAAGCCACCACCCATAAGGGACACAGCTTCACTTTCGTCACGCTCATATCTGGCTTTCCACAGGTAGCGAACTCGTGCATTCCTGAATGATGCGATGCAGCCGAACCTCATCGAAACGACTTCGAGAGGATCGACATGCATCACCACACACTTCGCGCCACACGGCTCACGGTCGCCACCATGGTGTCCGGCATTAGTGTGGCTGTACTGGCCATCACTGCCACCGCACCAAGCGCCACGGCAGCGACTCAACAGGTGCGATCTGATTCGCGAATCAGCATCTCGAGCATCTCAGTGCGATCACTTGCACTCACGCTTAGCTCCAAGCCCGGAACCGCGGCGCTGACTTGGGCAGCACCGAGAACTCGCACGAAATTCACAGTGATGGCCACGCCGGTCAAACGACCCGCCGCAGCACGCTTGATCAAGTCAACCGCTGGCTCAATTGCCTCCTTCGCCGGACTCGATGAGAACGCGAGGTACGTGTTCACCGTAACCCCGCAAGTCGGCAGGTTCACCGGGCCGACCAGCAGGCTTCTCATGACAAAGACACTGAAGCAGCTGCGCGCCCTGTCCTTCACCGATCAGCCAAGTTCGGTCAGCTCCGTGACGACCGTAACTACGACTCCCGCAGTACAACCCACGTTCAACGCCGAACCGGTAGTTCCCGCGCCACAGGGAGCAGCCCAAACCTCTGCACCACAAACAAGCCCCCCGCAGACTGGCAATCAACCTGCATCAGCGCCGACCGCTCCGACACCTCCGCGCACGAGAACCGTGTATGTCTGCCCGGCCGGCTACACCGAACTCTCGAATGGCACCTGCCAGACGTCCCTGCCCTACTCCTACGAGACGCGCGCCTATACATACACCTGGGGTGTCGTGGGCTGGCATGACGTCGCCGATTCCTACGCCGCTGACATGGTCCGCTCGACCGGAAGCTACTGCCCCTGGGGCGGCAGTTACGACAATGTCGGGCTCTGCGTCGGCGCCACTTATCACCGCGTGAACGATTACGGGAACATCAAGGATCCGACGCCTGCGGGATTCACTGACACCGGTACCGAATGGAAGAAGAAGGCCGCTACCCCGGCCGGATACACCGATGACGGCACCCAGTGGGTGAAGTCCACGGCGAAGATCGCCACCGAGGTTCCTGCCTGACAGATACGCCTGTGAACCAGGCAGGTGCGTTGCCGGGGCAGAGCGGGGGCTCTGCCCCGGTGATACGCAAGGATGTGCGGGTGAGTGAGGCAGTCGTGGAGGCACCTGAGCGCCGCGGCATGCTCTCGCGCATCAACTGGCGCGATGTCATCCTCGTTCTCGCCATCAGCCTGTTCACGACCCTGATCTCGCAGCGATGGACGGGTACCCTTCTCGACGGCCAGTTCTACACGAGCCTCTCGCTCTTCGGCAGTGACGTCACCGATCGAGCGATCTTTCAGAGTTACTACTGGACCCGCCTCGGCGTGATCGCACCGATGCGACTTTTCACCATGGTGTTCGGCACCTGGCTCGGCTTCGCGGGCTATCGCTTCCTTTTGATCCTGATTCTCGTCACCGCGAGCTACTTGATCCTCAAGCGCTACACCCACTGGCGCACTGCAGCCACGCTCACCGCGTTCATTTCGCTCAACACGGTGATCCTCAGCTACTTCGGCAACACCTACCTGACCGGCATCGTAATGTCGGGCACGGTTGCTCTCATCGCCACGGCAGTAATGGATGGCACCAGCAAGCGCGGCAACGGCCGCATGCCGAAGCGCCCGCCCATCGTGGCTGGCGTGATCATCGGTTGGCTCGCGATGTGCAATCCGGCCGGCATGATCTTGGCTGCGGTCATCTGGTTCGTGATTCGCCTGTTCCGCCGTACGCATGTCGTGCACTACCTCTGGACAGCGGCGAGCGCGATCGTCACCTTCGGGGTCTTCCTGCTCATCGGCAAAGCAATCTTCCCGAGGATGAACTGGATCGAGTCGTACATAAATTCCGATGCGCGCACCCGACTCTCGGACTTCGCCTCGAAATCTCCGATCTGGCCTGATGACATCTCAATGCTCGTGCCCGCGATGATCCTGGTGATCTGCATCGGTGTCTGGTTCGCCAACCGCACGAGCTGGCCGGCCCGGCTGGCTTTCATGATCAGCGCCACCAGCATCGCATTCATGCTCATGTTCAACCCGCTGATGGGCGGGATCCCACTCGAGGCACCGATGTATCAGGCGATGCTGTTCCCGCCGGCAATGATCGCGCTTGCCCTCGCCGTATCCGCTGTTACCAGTCGGCACGAAGAGCCTTCCGAGCCCGATCGCTGGAGCATGCGCACCTTTGCAGCCGCGGCAATCGGCATCATTCTGATCATCGCCGCCGGTTTCACCAATCCGGGCTGGGGCATTCACCGCGGTTGGCTCATCGCTGCTGTCACGTCAGCAATTGCGATCATCCTGCTGGTGAACAAGCGCTCGAGTGCCCAGCTGGCCACCGTGCTCATCGCCGCGGCATTGGTCATCAGTTCAGGCCAGCTCCTACAGAATTCCCGGCCTGGCGCGCTCGGTCTCTACTTCCAGTCGCCGTACTCGTATGCCTTCCAGCCCAACGGTACGAGCGAAAAGATGCATGCGGCGGTTAACACTGAGGAGTGGCTGCTCGCTCACACGAAGCCAACCGATCAGATACTCGACTGGGTTGACGGCGATTGGATTGGCGGGGATCGCGAGCTCTACATGGTTGCCGGAATGCAGTTGTGGGGCGAGAACCGACTTGGCATCGTGCAGACCCTCGATCCCGACGACATCACCCGCCTGAACACCCTCAAACCGAGCGTCATCGCGATGTACGGTCCGTCACGGGAGCAGATCCAGATTTTCTGGCAGGCACTTCCTCGAGAGCTTCAGCCCAGTGACCCGGACTGCTACGACTTCAGCTGGCCGAACCCTGCTCTCCCGATGGGTCATGCCTGCATCACCAGACTCTCGTGGGGCTGATCACCATGGCGCATGACTCTCAGCTGTCATCCTTCGCAGCGGCAATCTCCGCGTTCCCGGGGCACTTCTCGGGCAGGGTGCTTGATGTTGGTTCATATGACATCAATGGCGGCCCTCATCACCTCTTCACCGCGGCTGAGTACGTGGGAGTCGATCTTGTGCCTGGCCCAAACGTCACTCTGGTCAGTCGCGGTCAGGACCTGGACTTTCCCGATCACTATTTCGACGTCACGATGTCCAGCGAATGCTTCGAGCACAATGAAGCCTGGCCCCTGACGCTGCAGAACATGATTCGAATGACCAGGCCATCTGGTCTGGTCATCTTCACTGCAGCGAGCACTGGCCGGCTCGAGCATGGAACGCGTAGATCCGATGGTGGCTGGGCGTTTCCCGGAATCACTGCGATCGAAGGCGATTGGTACCGCAACCTCAACCGCTCAGTGGTTCTTAAAGCCGTCGCGGAAGCACCGCTCGACTTCGCTGGAGTCAATATCGACAAGGCGTCCTCTGACTTGTGCTTCATCGGGCTCGTGACCTCCGCAACGCCCGGCGATCTCGAATCTGCCGACCGAGTGATCTCGCAGCATCTCGCCTTGACTGGAGGGAACGCTTTCCCGGGTTCACGTGTGCGACGTTTGGCCATCGAGGTTTGCGGTGACGCCAGTCTGCGACTTGTAAATTCGTTACGTCGAGCAACACGTCGAGTCTCCGGAATCATTTCACTCACCGACGGGAAACACGGTGGTGGATGACCAGCATGCCCACTTCTATCTGGGTTCCGACTTCGACCTCTCATCCGTCTTTGGCTGGGATCCCGACAACGATCCTGCGAGATTCGCCTCCGGTTTAGGTCACAATTTCCTCGAGTTGTTCGTTCGTCTGAGGGAACGCGGGCATCCGGTGAGCATCGGCCCGAACATCCCCCCTGAAACGCGCGTCATCGTGGTCTTCCCCGGACCTGAAATCTGGAATTTTCGGCATCATTGCTCACTCGGCTGGGCGGTGAGGCGGCATGAATGCTTGATCATCAGAAGTGACCTGCACATGCGTTACGGGCGAATAATCGCCAACGCACTTCACATTGTCGCCAATCCGAGAATTGTGGATGAGGAAAGACGAATCCGCGTCGCCTACCTTTCACCGCTGCCACAGAGAGGGCTTCGTCCGCGCCGGGAACACTCACCCGACGGAAATCTCGTCCTGGTCTACAAGGGCAACCCAACTAATCTGCCTGAATACCTGAAGCAGGAATCCTTTCTGTCAGCATTGACGGCACTCGGAGTCGAACTGGTGCTCGATGTCCCTGCGCGGGTGGACGGATCCGATCAGTCCTGGCATGACTTCAGTCGGGCGGACCTGGTCCTCCTGGATCGGGCTAACCGAACCCTCACGCACACCCTTAACAAGCCACCCACCAAACTTCTCAACGCCTGGTATGCCGACGGGATCCCGCTGTATGCAGCAGAACCGGCTTACCTCTGCCTCGCGGAACCCGGACTCGATTCACTGCCCTTTGACGGGCCTCAGGAACTGCTCGCGTTACTCGGCAGGCTGACTGACGAACCGGATTTGCTGGACAGGCTGCGAGCAGGAGTGCGTCATCGTCGGACGAGCCTGCCCTCAACTCAGGAAGTCGTCGAGAGCTACTGGGCCGCTATCCAGAGTCAGGCCTCGCGCCCGTCCACACTGCGGGCGATCACCGCCGTCACGCTTCTCGTTCCCATGCTCATTCATGTGAGACTCCTGCGCATACTCGACCGTGCGCAAGCCTTCAGTCATCGCCGCCTCAGAGGCTAGTCCAGGGAATTGCCACGCAGCCTTCGAAGTGCGCGCGTGTAGCGCCACGAGCGCGAAGCGCGAATCCGACCGAGTTCAACAGCCTGTCGAGAAATGACATCTCGCAGAAGCTCAAGGTCCTCGCAGGAATTCAAATCCGAGGGCATGTGCTCCCTCGAGAGGTCGGGGCTTTCATTGTCCCGCGGAAGCGTCAGCAACTCAGCCGTCAGCGCATCGCTCGGAAGCTCGCAATTGGTCCAGAGTGCAGGCACGATCGTGGAGTCAGCGGCCACAGCTGACTCGTAATCGATGACACGCACGTGCGACTCGCCGAGTTCCTCGATGAGTACGTCAATCAGCGCCTGTTGGTCGAATAGCCAGGAATCCTCGGAAAGATTTGAGCACGAGGATGACAGGGGGCTCCAGGTGCGAATTCCGACGTAGTTCAACTGGCGACGGAAAGACTTTCGATAGCTCTCCTTCTCCCTGAGCACGAAAATGACAAAAAGCTCCCGCGGAGCAAAGAGCTCGCGAAGTCGCGCCACTTCTTCGCGGGTGCGCATGAGAGAGAGACCTTCGAATGAGGCTACGACGATCGGCTCTTCGGCCGCCACCGTGCAGCGCACACTCGCCTCACATTCCCTGAGAAATTCGGGGAGCACGGTCTCAGGCATGAGCTGGCGAAACCAGGCGTCCAGTTCCGGTCGAATGACAATCGGCCCGAGTTGCAGGGCAAGGGTCGGCGCCGCCATTGAATCAATCGACCCCTCGTAGGTGAGTACCCGAACGCCACTCTCCAATAAGGCAGCGTAGGCATGCTGCAGAGTGGATTGAAAAGAGGTGGTGCCGGTCTTCGGCAGACCTATATGCACGAATGCCTTGGACATCCGCGCAGTCTTCCATGACGGGGCCTGAGGTTCCAGCCGATGACGAATAGGCTCATCTCCGTGACATCCGTAATGGCTCCGAAGGCGAGTAGGCCACTCACGGCTCTCATTCCGCTGCTTATCCCTTCGACCGTGATCGCCTGGGCGCTTGCCGGCAATCGCTGGGCATCCTGGGGAGTCGAGGCACTCGAGCCGAAGACCTCGTCATCCACCTCGTTCGGCGATCTGGCAAACATCACTGCAACAGCCGAGTGCATCCATGCCGGCACTGATATCTCCGTGTGCGATCCCTATGGCCGCCCGTACCAGCCCTATGTCGTGCTTCCCGCTCGAATCCTGAATGCATTTGGCCTAGGCACAGACCAGACCGGTGCACTTGGGTACGTCCTCGCGGCACTCTTCGTGATCACCGTCGCGACCTTGGGCCTTGTGCTCGCGAGGAAGTGGGAGGGCTCACTCGCCACTCTCATCGGAGCTCAGGCTCTGCTCGCGCTCTCGGCCATCACGCCACCGATGATGCTTGCCATCGAACGAGGCCAGATCGAGATTCTCGCCTTTGCCCTGGTGCTCGTCGCGCTCCTTCTCCTCAACTCGCGGGGAAATGTTCCACGCGCCATTGGGGCTCTCAGCGGAGTGCTCGCGACTTGGACGAAGTTCTTCGCCCTCGGACTGTTCGCGCCATTCATCTCGCGGGACACGTTCCGTCGCCGCGCCAACTGGTGGGCGCTCGCCGGCCTACTGGTGAGTCTTGGCATCCTGCTCGCCTCGTGGTCCGACATTCAGCAAGCAGCCGTGGCATCTCGATCGGATCTACCGGCTACCTCCAAGTCACAGTTCGGCTCGGTGACCCTCATCGCGACCCTCCTGACGAGCTCACCCGTCGGTTACGGACCCGATGCAGATATTGCCGATCGGTGGAGCAGCATTCGCATCATCGGTTGGGTCGTTGTCGCAGTCGGCATAGTCCTTGCCATCGCCTTGGTTCCGCGTTCAGTTCGGATAGACCTGGACGGTCGACCGATCGTGTCGACATTGCTGCTGGGTTCCACGGGCGTTTTGGTGCTTCCCTATCTCCTGGGCGCATCACACGACTATCGACTGATATTCCTTCTGCTGACCTTGACTGGAGTACTGATCTGGATGTCGGGCAGCACCGGCGCAAGCCGACTGCTGAGCATCACCATGACAATCGCAATCGCGGTTGCACTGGTCACGAGTGCCTCGATGGTCCCCACACCCTCCGGATTCATCTGGCCGAAGTGGGCACTCACCGTCGGAGACCTGTGCCTGCTCTTCCTGGTGAGCACGACTGCAGGCATCTGGTGCCGCAGGCTCGTCGCGAAGCCGTCGCATGCTGAATAGGCGCACCTTCTGGGAAGCCGTCACTACCTTCGGCTTCGCCACAGCTTTGGCACTGCTCGTGTTCGGACCGATCTGGTCTGCGCTGAACAAGCCGCTGGCCGGCGGTGATCTGCTGGCGAGTTACGTAAATTCCGATAACTGGGCATGGTTCGCTTACTCGCCTACGACCCACTACGGCTTCCCCGATGGGATGAACCTCAACTACTCGCCGAACATCGATCTCACCGAGAACTCTTTCGCCCATGCCGTGCAGCTGGTCACCGGTTCACCCTTCCTCGGCTTGAATCTCCTGCTGTTCCTCTCCTTCCCCATTGTGGCGACTCTCGCCTACCTCGCCATTCGATACCTGGGCCTCCGAGGACCACTGGCGGTTGCACTGGCTGTTGCTTTCACGATGATCCCGTATCACTGGGGGCGCGGCCTGGGGCATCTCTACCTGGCGACGATCTACGGCGGCGTTACCGGCGTGATTCTGGCTCTCCTGATCGGCCGGGGTGCAGTCATGAGGCTCATAAGGCCCGGAGGCTTCACGGCGAAGTACGGCCGCGTCTTGATCGTTGTCGCACTCGTCATCGTCAGCGCCTGGTCGGGTCTGTACTACGCAGCGTTTGCCGTTCTGCTGACTGTTGCCGCAGCGCTGTGGCGCATTGGCAAACGTGACTCATGGAAACGTCTGCTTCCCGCGTTCGCCGTCCCCGCGAGCATCATGCTTCTCGCCGTCATCGGCTTTCTCCCTGGCCTCATCACGAGTCACGCAAGCCCGCCGACTTCGACGATTGCCGAGCGATCGACATTCGAATCGGTGACCTTCGCCGGCAATCTCGCCATGGCGCTCACTCCGGTGCCGATCAGCGATCTGCCGGGCATGTGGCGATACAACTCAGCCGTCGACACCGCATTCGCTCCAGTGACCCGTGCTGAGCCTCAGCTCGAGAATGCCTCGCTCACCAATTTCGGCGTGTGGACGACTTCAGCCTGCGCCATCGTTTTCATGATCGGGCTCTTCGTCAATGCTCGCCAAGCGAGGCGTCATCGCAATCGCGACCTACCCTTCCTCGCTTACCTCACCTCGGTAGTCATCGTCTTCTTCATTCCTTGGGGATTGAACTTCTTCTTCGCGACCTGGGTGACCGCGCAGGTGCGCGCCTGGAATCGACTACTGCCGATCCTGCTGCTCCTCTTCATCCTCGGCGCTGCCGCCACGATCAAGGATGCTCGCTGGGCACGCGGCCGCGTTAGCGCCACGATCATCGGCGCACTGATTCTCATCCTCGTCATTATCGATTCAGTGCTGCCCTTCAAGCCCGCATATGCCTCAGGTGCTGCAGAGGGCGAAAGGCAATTGAAGATTGCCGAGAAGTATGCCGCGGATGTGAATGCCGCGATCCCAGGTCAGTGCGGCATCCTGCAACTGCCCTACGTCGTGTACCCGGAGCAGGGGCGCATTGAACGGCTCGACGACTACCAGCACTTCTGGCAGCCGCTCGTCAATCGCGAGAAGGACTGGAGTTATGGAGCGGTCAAGAACACCGCTCAAGGAGAGTTCGCGCAGAGTTTGGGGCCGGTGCCCGGCCCTGATGACTTCACGTTGCTGAGAGACCGTGGTTTCTGTGGCATCCATGTCGACACCCGAGGCATGAGCGATCAGCTAGCTTCCCGCACCACCACCGAGCTCGGTGTTCTCCTAGGCGAACCGGTTGCCACTGGCATGGATAATGAGTGGAAGACCTACTCATTGCGACAGGGGCAGCAGTAATCCGATGTCTAAGTCTCCGCTCGTCTCTGTGGTCATCCCGATCTTCAACGGGCTGCCCTACCTGATTGAGGCAGTGGACGCCGTTCACGCCCAGACCTACTCGAACATCGAATTGGTTCTTGTCGACGGCGGCTCCTCCGATGGCTCGCGGGAATGGGTGGAGGCTTTCGAGCACCCGCGCGTGATCAAGGATTACCTCCCGAAGGGCACTCCCGCCGCTGGCACCTGGACTCGAGCCAGTGAGCTCGCGACCGGCGATTACGTGAAGTTGCTGTGCCAGGACGATCTCTTGCATCCGAATGCGATTGAGCTTCAACTCGTAGACCTCGAAGCTCATCCCTCCGCCGGTTTGGCGATTGCCCAGCGCGACATCATCGATGCCCACGGCAAGGTGCTCAGCAAGGCCCGCGGATGCGCGGGCCTCAAGCCCGGCCTAGTCAACGGCGTGCACGCACTCGAGGTCGGAGCCTGGAAGGGCACCAACATCTTCGGCGAGCCCGTTGCCGTACTTTTCCGCAAGGCGAGCATGCAAGAAGCGCTGCCCTGG
Organism: Actinomycetota bacterium; assembly: GCA_947449035.1. Taxonomy (GTDB): domain Bacteria; phylum Actinomycetota; class Actinomycetes; order S36-B12; family S36-B12; genus CAIKZY01. Next base: position 20,357 of record CANFQC010000004.1, on the reverse strand, counting down.
GTCGACGAACAGCCATTCCTGCTCGACATGTTTTTCTACGCGAAGATTCTCAAGAGCAGCGATGTGGTCGTGCGGCTCGAGTCGGTTGGCGCCTTTCGCATCAGCTCTTCTTCGTGGTCGACGCGCCTGGTGAAGGCGCAGCGTCAGCAATTCATTTCCTGGCAGCGACACGTCGAGCGCGACATTGCGCCACAGCCGTGGTTCCGGATTGCGCAAGCACGCATCATGAACGAGAAGACGACCCAGATACGCCGTGCGGCGTATGCCTGGCTACGGCTGCAGAACAGCTTCTCGAAGAGTTAGCGGATTACTCGACAGGGCACGACATTCGAGGTCGGCCCCACGAAGATCGCATCAGCGAACGGCCAGTTCGGCGTAAACATCACCGTGGCCGGCGCTGTTGGGTCCTTCTCGCAGCCCGCCTGCGCATTCGCGAGCATCGCGGGCCACTGCGGCTCCGAGTTACCGCGGAACGGCGATGCACCAAAGGAGGGCACCCAGAGAACCACGAGAACCACAGTGATCGCGCCCATCACCCAATTCGTGCGCCAATTGATCACATGATCGAGACCGATCAGCAGTGCTGCTGTCCAGAGCAACAAAGGAAGCACGTAATACCGATTGTTCGCATAGCCCGCGATTGCCGGTAGCGCACCGAGCCCGAGCCCGACGAGCAGCAGCAACCCGCAGCCGGTAGCGATGTCATCGCCTCGCACAGAGAGCCAGATGCCGAGCGCCGCCACGATGACTACGAGGGCGATACCGATGCCCGCGAAGGGCAACGCGGTACCGAGTCCGAGCTGTCCGGACGGAAGCAATTCCGTCGAGCCCGGCCAGGTGGTGAGAACGGCTGTCGGCATGGCCTCAGCCCAGGAGCGCAGCGAAGCGATGCTCATGGTTACTTGGCGCTGATTCTCTGCAGTCAGAGCGGTGACGGCCTGCACGACCAGGCCCGCGACAAGTAGTGCGCCGACAATCAGCGAGGACCGACGAGGGATTATCCGTCGCCAGGCGAGCACAATCAGCGGGATAAGCAGCACGACTGACGAGGGAATGGTCAGAGCAGTGACCAGAGCCATGGATCCGTAGAGCACGGTCGGGAACTTGCCCTGCGGGGGAAGAGACAACGCCAGTGCTGCCACGACGACAAGAAGCATGTAGGAACTGCCGATGGCGTTGATCGCCTCGAAGCCCATGATCGGTGCAAGCACCGGGAGCAGTGACACGAAAATCGAGGTGACCAGGCCAACCCCGCGACGACGCAGCAGCACGTAGATGGCTGCCGAGGCGAGCGCGGCGAGCAGGCCGGCGGTCACGTTCGTCACTGCCGGCCACGTGCTTACGGGGAACAGGCTGACGGGCCAGGCAACGATGCGCGGAAGAAACAGGAAATATCCGGCGAACGGGTCCACCGTGCACGAGACAACGTTGTGAGCCTTTACGCAGAGCGGAAAAAGACCATCTTCCGCCCAGACGAGAGTGCTCAGTGCCGAACTGTTCGTGACAAGAATGCGTGCAATCGAGATGACGAAAGCAGCGATGGCAACTGCGAGAGCAATCACTGTCGTGGGTTCCTTATGATGAAGAGCGGCCGTTGCTTGGTCTCAGTAAACACGTGAGAGATGTAGATGCCGATCACGCCAAGGAAAATCAGTTGCACTGCGGCGAAGAACATCACGATGAGGGCTATGGAAGCCCAGCCGCGCACGAGATCTCCCCAGCCGAAGATGCTCGACAGCAGCACCCAGATGAGGCCGAGGAAGGCAACGCCCATCACGATGAATCCCGATGCCACAGCCAGATAGAGCGGCTTGTCGCTGAAGCCGAGAATTCCGGCGGTACCGAGCTTGATCATCTTCTTCATTGAGTACTTCGTGGTACCCGCGAAACGCTCCGAGCGATCGAAGTACAAAGGCTCCTGCGTGAAGCCGACCCAAGCCACCATCCCGCGCATGTACCGATCTCGCTCAGGCATGCTGCGGAGTGCCTCGACCACTTCGCGGCTCATCAGGCGGAAGTCACCTGTGTCCGCAGGAATGTCTGTGTCCGACATCCAGCGCAGCAGTCGGTAGTACGCCGAAGCTGTGCCTCGCTTGAATGCACTCTCGCCACGACGCTCTTTGCGTACCGCGTAGACCACATCAGCGCCGGAGCGCCACTTCTCCAGCATCGCCGGGATGAGCTCGGGAGGGTCCTGAAGATCAGAATCCATCACGATCACGACGTCACCCGTTGCACTGAAGACGCCGGCGGTAATGGCAGCCTGGTGACCGAAATTGCGGGAAAGTGAAAGCACTGTCAGATCGGAGCGGCGCTGAGCCCACGAATCGAGAATCTCGCCTGTGCGATCGGCGCTGCCGTCATTGACGATCAGGATCTCGACGTCGGTGTCTGGCAGCAGATCAACCTGTCGAGTGAGTTCCTGGAGGAAGGCATCGGCCGACTCTTCCTCATTCCACATCGGTGAGACGATCGAGAGGAGGGTGCGCCCCGAATTCATGCCATCACCTCTCGTGTCGACCGCCGATGACTGTCACCGAGGTTTCGCTGCAGGAAGACTATCCTCGCCCTAGCCATTCCCCCACGATCCAAGGGAGCCCGCGTGACCAGCGCCTCACAGAAGCGAACGCTGGTGGCTGTCGTAGCCACCCTCTTCTCCGAGCTCGTCGCCCTGGTTCTCCTCTGGTTCCCGCCGATTCCTGAGGGGAGCTCGTGGCTTGGTGCCTTCCGTGGCTACTTCCCTTTTGACCAGCTCTCGTACGCCGGCATTGCCTCGACTTCAGCCGCAGGCAATCTGGGCTCCGTAGAGCCGTTCACCGAGACGGGCACCTCTTTCTACCCCAGCCTTTGGTACAAGTTTCTTGGCCTGCTCTCGTCCATCACCGGTGGCTCTGTCACGGCCACCTGGACCATCGCCGGTATGACAGTGGTCGGGCTCGCGATCGTGATCATTGGCCTGGTTGCCCTCAAGGTCAGTAATCGTGCTTGGGCTCCTGCTTTGGTCGGGCCTGCGCTGTGCGTCGGCACGCTCTCCACCGTGTTGCATGCCCAGTGGTTCACCCAGCTCGACTCACACGCAGTGCTCTGGGGCCCGTACGGCGCCCTGTACACACTCAACGCCGAGGTCATCGGCTTTGCACTTGCCGCGACCGGACTCTCGCTTGCGCTGCTGGTCGGCTTCGGCCACATGACTTCACGCAGCCGCAAGGTCGTTGTTCTTTCGATTGCCGCGCTGCTCATTGGCGTGATCGCCAATGTGCAGACCTACGCGTTCTTCGTGGCGATCGCACTGCTGTTCACCTGGGCCGGCGGCTATGGCCTGGCGAAGTCGCGCTCACGTGCCACAGCTATCACCACTGCGATCCTGATCGTGCTGACATTCGCACTGGGCACTTTCGTGAATTCCAAGGCCGGAGCAATTACGGTCTTCGGGCTTCTGCTCCTCTGCACGCTTCCCGGCTTGTGGTTCGCGGTGAAGGGCCATGTTCGACCGCTGCTCATTCCGGCGATTCTCCTTGTCGTCAGCGCTGCCCCACAGTTCCTTCTCGTCGCCGGTGGCATTCTCGACAACAACGAATTTCTGACTTACCGCCAGGATCAGTCGACGGAACTCACTGTGTCGCTGATTGCCGGATTCATCGCCGCCTTGCCGATCATTGCCGTGTGGTTCTACAACCTCGTCGTCATTCGCCGTAAGCCTGAACCCGTGCTTCTTGGACTACTCCTCGGCCTGGCCTTCACCTGGTTCATGCTCAGTTTCAACAACCTATGGGGCTTCTCGCAAGAGCCGTACCGCCTCTGGATCGACAGCGTGGCCATCGGAGCACTCGTGCTCGCCCCGCTCACCGCAATCTCTATTGCCAAGTCTCAGAAGATCGCACGCAAGAACGAAGGCCGCCGCCCCACAATTGTTCGTGTCGCGGGGATCGCCGCACTGGTTCTCTTCGGAGCATCACTGATGGACGTCGGCGGATTCCGCATCTTCGCCGCCAACCAGGGCGTGATCCCCTTCGACACCAGCCGCATGGCAGCCCTGGAATCCGTAAGCGCCCCCGTTGATGGCCTGATGGCTGCCGAACCGTGCATCGACCCGCAGCAGTTGAAGATTGCCACTCGCAAGCCGGTCGCTTTCTACAACATGGGTATTGCATGGCCCGAGAACAAGGCGGGGATTGATCAGGTGATGGCGGCGGCGACTAACGGAACCTTCAGCCCCGAAGCGTTGCAGGCTGGCGGAGTCACCTATCTGGTGACCGACACCTCATGCCCCACGAAGTGGGTAGTCGAGGGCACCATGGGTGCAGTCAAGGTGCAGTCGCTCGACTACGCCGACACGAACGCATCGGGCACGCTCACGCTGTGGAAGCTGAACTAGCCGCTGCACGACGAGCGACCTTGCGAAAGTAGGCGCGGCGGCCCAGGGTTCGCACCCGCAGATTCGCTTCAGACATGAGGCGATCAAGGCGACTGAACGGCACCTGGCCTGAGGCAATCACGCCATCACGCCAGCCCCTGAACTGGATCGGCTGCTGAGTCAGCAACTGCGAGCTCCACGAGCTCGCAGTCACGCGAAAGGAAGCAAGTACCTCTCGCTCGCAGACGGCATCGCCAGAGCGAAGGACGTCGGCATAGGTGGCCACGTCGATCATGTAGGGCCACTCCGGATGCCAGGGCATCGCGGCTCGCACTAACGGCCCGTTCATCAGCACTGCCGCCGGCTCACCGAGAACGTTCGTTCCCGCCAGAAGGCAATCGCGCACAGCCTTCTCGCCACTGATCCGACCGTAAAGTCGACCGAGCCCATGTGATTCCTTCAGCACATCGCCGCGGTCATCGATGATGCGACGGCGACAGGCCGCGAGCACCGCTCCCGGGTGCGACAGCAACGCAGATACCTGAACGTCAATTGCATTAGACGCAATCAGATCGTCAGCGCACATCAGTTTGACGAACTCACCACGACTCTCGACTATCGCCTGAGTCCAGTTCTCCGCAGCCGGCTGGGTCGAGGTGCGGTACACCACTTTCAGTCGAGGGTCGGTGACAGACTGCAAGTATTCGGCAGTGTCATCTGAAGAATAGTTCTCAATGACGATGACCTCGAGATGTGCGTAGGTCTGGCCAAGCGCTGATTCGAGAGCATCGCGCAGGAAGGGCATCCCGTTGTACACGGGTATGACAATCGAGACCAGTGGAGTGGTCACGTGTTGTCGCTATTCGCCGAACTCGCGTCGCACACTTCACGCCAGCACCGAGCTAGGCCCTCATCGAAGCTCACCGCCGGCCGCCAACCAGGCAATGCCGTGCCGAAAACCCAGTCGGTGCGCATCTCTCGCGGTCGAGTTGGCCGTACGCCCCAGTTAACGGCGATCGAGGCGCCGGTGACAGATTCGACATGAGTCACGACCTCGCGGATTGTCATCGGGTTCCAGGAGCGCACGACCGTCGACGCGGGCAAGTCGGTCGCCAGCGCGGCATGCACGATCCCGGCGGCAACATCATCAACATAGGTAAGGTCAATCAAATGCTGTCCGTCGCTCATGTCGAGCGGTGAACCCGACTTCGCTGCGGCCAGGAGTAGGGGCACCAACTTCATTCGAGTATCACTTGGGCCGTACGAGTCAAAGAGTGTGACATCTCGAACATCGAGTCCGCGCACCTGTGAGTAATAGGTCGAGATATCGAAGAACGCTTGCTTGGTGGCGGCATAGAGCGACACTGGCGCGTACTCTGCTCCGCCCACATGCTGCCACGCGGAATTCACGTTGAGGAAGCGTGCGGAGCATGCAGCCGCACCTTCAAGAACGAATGTTCCGAACTCGACATTGGAGCGCACCAGCGCGGGAATATCTGCAACCTCGTGCGAAGCGAGAAAGTGAGTAGCGAGGTGAATCACGACATCAGGTGCGAAGCTCGCAATGCGTTCAACAAGTACCGGGCCTTCTGCGTCGATGAGCGTGAGCGCGCTCGACTCCAGTGCGCTGCTCGATCGAGTGACCACGGCGATCTCACTTGCCTGATTTGCGAGTAGCGGCAGCACAGCGCGCCCGATGAAGCCGGTTGAACCTGTGACCAGAATTCGCGGAGCGCTGCTCATGCGAACTCGAATGGCGAGTCGAAAGAGTCGAGAGCCGGCAGCAACCGGTCTCGCTCCGAGATGATCGGCGCGGCGGAGCGGAGTCGAACTCCGGCCGACTCAAAGTTGATACCGGCATCTGCGTCCGGGCTGAAGTGCTCGTCCTGCCCGTAGACCATCGCGGCAGGCCCGTCGAGTACCTCGAAGCCGTGGGCGCAGCCCACCGGAATAACGAGGCCGCCCGTCTCGGGGTTCAACTCGGTTTCCCAGAGTTGCGCGAAGGTTGGGCTGCCCCGCCGCAGATCAAGCACGAAATCCCGTACGACTCCACCTGTCACGAATACGACCTTGCGGGTCGCCCGCGGGCCGATCTGGAAGTGCATTCCCCTGAATACTCCGGTCTCGGAGATCGACCAGAAGATCTCGCGGGCAACGAAGGGAGCCGCATTTCCACTGTCACCCTCACCGAGGATCTTGATCAGGGCCCCACGGCTGTCCGAGAAACGTGGGCGCGTGGTCTGAAAGAGTCCGGGAATCTCGGTCTCTCGCCACGGCATTGACACACCCCGAGCCTACAAGCACGGGCCGCGTTCCCCGTGGTGAGCGATACGCTTGCAGGCATGTCGGCGGCCTCGGACGATCACGTGATCGATATCAGCGTCGTCATCCCGGTCTACGCCGGTGAGGCAACACTCCCCAGCCTCTGTGCCGAGCTCGCTGCCCTTCGCGACCGAGCCATTAGCCCCCAGGGCCGCGCGTACAGAGTCACAGAGGTAGTTCTGGTCTGGGACCGTGGCCCCGGCCGCGCCGATGAGACCATTCGTGCCCTCCAGTCCGAGTACTCCTTCGTGCGGCCTGTGTGGCTCTCGCGCAATTTCGGCCAACACGCCGCCACCCTCGCGGGCATGAGCTCCTCGTCAGGAGAGTGGATTGTCACGATGGATGAGGACGGTCAGCACGATCCCGCCTACATCGGCGCAATGTTGGATCAGGCTTTTGAGGCACAGTCACAGTTGGTCTACGCCTCGCCGACTAACGCACCGCCACATGGCTTCGCACGAAATGTCTCATCTCGATTCGCGAAGTGGATGTTCAAGGTTCTCGTAGGTGACTCAAACCTCGAGTCCTTCAACAGTTACCGACTCATGATGGGCGATGTCGGCCGAAGTGCGGCCGCTTACACCGGTTCCGGCGTGTACCTTGACGTCGCCTTGGCCTGGGTCGTCTCCGATGTGAGCCTGTGTTCCATGCCAATGCGCTCGGAGGGCCGGCCGGCGAGTAACTACTCCTTCGCCAAATTGCTCTCTCACTTCGGTCGCCTGGTGATCTCATCAGGCACTCGACCACTCGCCATGGTCTCTTTCCTAGGCCTCGTGTTCCTGGCTCTCGGAATTGTCTACTCCATCTGGATCCTGCTCAGTCGTCTTATGGGCGGGGTGGCGCCAGCGGGCTGGACCTCCACATTCGTCTCGATCCTTATCGTCGGCGGCCTGACCCTGTTCTCGCTCGGAGTCATCGCTCAGTACATCCGTGCTGCGACCAACATGTCGCTCGGTAAGCCGCTGTACGTCGTCGTTCGAGATCCGAAAAGAGTCTTCCCCGGCCAACCAGCGGCCGCAATTGACGATCAGGCCGTGCGCGACTGATGCGCGCCTGGGTCATCGGATCCGGAGGCCTGCTCGGTCACGCGATCACTCGCGAGGCGAAGTCTCGCGAAGAACGAGCCGACTTTCGGGTGCGGCTTCACGCGGCACCGCGCATTCCCTGGTCCGACGAGGCTGAGGCAATTCGTGTTCTCGAGGAGCAGGTAGGTCAATTCGCCGTGGACCTGGAAGCTGAACCCTGGGCAGTGATCTGGGCGGCTGGCTCCTCCATAGTTGCCAGCGATCACGAGCACACTCAGTCGGAATTGCGGATATTCGCCGCCCTCGTGCGTGCGATCAGCACCCGTCTTCCACCACATCAGGGCACCCTCTTTGTCACCTCCTCCGCAGGAGGCCTCTACGCAGGTGCGAAGAACCCACCTTTCGGCGCGACATCGCCCACCTCCGCGATCAGCCCCTACGGTCGGCTGAAACTCGGACAGGAGGCACTGGCGATCGACGTGTGCGCGCCGATGTGCGGCGTCGTGATCGGTCGATTCTCGAATCTCTACGGCCCAGCGCGCGATAAGCAAAAGCAGCAGGGGCTCATTCAACGACTCTGCGCTGCCACGATGCAACGCACTGCCATCAACCTGTATGTCTCGATGGATACCGTCCGCGATTACCTCTTTGTCGATGACGCCGCTCGCCTCGTCTGGGATGCCGTGGATGCCAGCACCGCACGACGGGCTTCGGGATCAGAGATTCTCTTGCTTGCAAGCGGCCAAGCCGCCTCGATCGCCGAGGTCATCGCGACCGTCCAGAGTGTGACGCATCGTCGCGTTCCGCTAGCACTTGGCAGCGATCCGAGCAGCGACCGCCAAGTACTCGACTTGCGATTCACCCCGAGCCTTTCTCCGGAACAGATCGCGGCCCTCACCCCCCTGCCCATCGGAATTCGTCGGATATTCGACTCCATTCTCGGAGGAGTCGCCTAATGCGGATCCTCGTTCTTGGCGGCAGCGGCTTCATTGGCTCGGCGCTCGCCCGTCACCTGACGTCAGACGAACATCACGTGGTCACCGTCTCGTCGAGTCCGACTGCAGATCATCGACTCGATCTGAGTTCCCCGGGCACGATCGAGAGCTACCTGGCGTCGGCGCAGTTCGACACTGTAATCAATCTGGCCGGGGCAGGCCTTACCTCAGGAACCGCTGACCGACTGACCATGGAACGCATCAACTCAGAGCTTCCACCTCGAATCTTTCGAGCACTCGCCTCAACTTCCTCCGAAAGCGCCGTGCACCTGATTCACGCAGCCAGCAGCACCGAGCGCCTTTCAGAACACGATGCGGATGAGTCTGAGTACAGTCGAACGAAGTTTGCGGGTACCTCGGCGCTGGAGACCGAGGTTATTAACTCGCGCGACAATGCCCGATCGCAGCAGGTACACGTGTCCATCTGCCGAGTCCACAATACGTACGGGCCAGGTCAGCCCTCTGGGCGATTCATCGCCTACGTCATTGCTCAGTTGGAAGCACATAAGCCCGTGCCTCTGCGACACCCGGACCGCGTGCGTGACTTTGTTTACCTCGACGACACGGTTGCCGGCTTCACCCTCCTGGTGGGCGCTGGCGTGTCAGCTCCCGCTCATGCAGAACTTGGCACCGGAGTCGGGCTGAAGCTGCGCGAGTGTGCCACGCGCATTGCCGACGCTCTCAATCGTCCCTCCGAACTGGTCATCGATGGTGATGCATCCACGAACGACCCGAATGCAGTGACGGTAGCCTCGGAGAGGTTCGGATCCCTTGGAAACTGTCGTACTGACTTCGCCCAGGGCCTGGAATACACGTTGAAGGGAGCATGATGCGCTGGCTCATCACGGGCGGGTCCGGATTCATTGGCACCAACCTCGCGACTCATCTCACCGAACGCGGTGACGAGGTTGTAGTTATCGATGACCTGTCGCGCAACGGGTCTGAGCTGAATGCCGCGTTCCTGCTCGAGAAGTACCGACTCGAGCCCCACCGAGTCGACGTCAGCAATCGTGCGCAGATGGAAGACTTCTTCGCACAAGAGAAGCCCTTTGATGCGATTGCGCATCTGGCGGGTCAGGTGTCCTTCCTCGCCTCTCTCGAGGATCCACGCCGTGACTTCGAGGTCAACGCGATTGGCACCTTGAATGTGCTCGAGCAAGTGCGACTTCACTCTCCTGAGACCGCAGTGATCGGGATGAGTTCGAACAAGGTGTACGGCGACCTCACCCAGATCAGGATGGTGGAGGAGGAGACTCGCTACGTCGCGCCCGATTATCCGCGTGGCTTCGGCGAGAACCTCCCGCTCGAGTTTCACGGCCCGTATGGCTGCTCAAAGGGAACCGCAGATCAGTACCTGAGCGATTACGGGCGAATGTTCCACCTGCGCACGGCCAGCCTTCGTCAGTCCTCCGTATATGGCCCGCACCAGCACCCACGCTCAGACCAGGGCTGGGTAGCTCATCTTCTTGAAGAGGCCGTGGCCGGCCGGACAATCCAGCTCAACGGAGTCGGCAAGCAAGTCCGGGATCTCCTGCACGCCACTGATCTCGCACGGCTCTTCGTTGCGCTTGAAGAGACCATAGACGCAGGCGTTGGCTACCAGCTCAACGTCGGTGGCGGAGTCGAGAATTCACTGTCGATCCTGGAACTTTTTGCCTGGATCGAGGATAAGACCGGCTTGAGTGTCGACTTCCGCACCGGGCAAGCACGACCGAGTGATCAGCTGGTATTCGTGTCAGCGAATGAGACCGTTTCCGCACTCACCGGCTGGGCGCCTGAAGTCAGCGTCGACACAGGGCTAAGTCGACTGCTCGCCGGACTCACTCGCTGATAGTTACCAGAGCTTCCAGGGCGCTTTGCCGCTCGACCACAGGTCGTTGAGCATCTTCGACTCGCGGAAGGTGTCCATCGGCTGCCAGAAACCCTCATGCCGATATGCGGAGAGCTCGCCTGAATTTGCCAACTCAACGAGCGGCCCTTGCTCAAGCACGCAGTCGGCATCGAAGTACTTCAGTGCGTCCTTCTCCAAAATCATGAAGCCGATGTTGATCCAGCCATCCATCTTGGGCTTCTCGCGGAAGCGCGTCACGGCACCGGAGTCTGACACGTCCATGACTCCGAAACGACTACTCGGCTGGACCGAGGTGACGGTGCCGAGCTTTCCGGAGGTTCGATGAGTGCTCAGCAACGCATTGATGTCTACGTCGGCAAGACCATCGCCGTATGTGACGAGAAATGGCTCGTCGTCGAGGTACTTGGCCGCGCGGAAGACTCGTCCGCCGGTCATTGTCTCGTCACCGGTGAACGCGACAGTGACTTTCCATGAGGCCTCGTCATGAGCGCCGTGGAAGGTGAGTGACTCCCGATTGCCGAGTTCGACGGTGAAGTCGTTGCTCTGTGCCTCGTAATTGAGGAAGTAGTCCTTGATGACGCTGCTCTTGTAGCCCGTCGCGATGATGAAATCCGTAATACCGAAGTGAGCCAGGTTCTTCATGATGTGCCAGATGATCGGCCTACCGCCGACTTCGACCATCGGCTTGGGCCGGAACTCGGTCTCTTCACGCAGTCGAGTACCCAGACCGCCTGCCAGCAAAATGGCCTTCACGACACGCCCTCCCCGAGCCCAATGACTACGATTACCCTACTCGTGACTCGTGGAAGGCAGAGCGTGAAAGACCCCCAAGCAGTACTGCGTGAAGAGATTCTCTCCGCGGTACGCAGATTTGCCGAGGTCGAGTACACCGCTCGTCCATTCGTACCAGGCACCACGCCTGTGCCCGTGTCCGGGAAGGTGCTCGACGGCAACGATCTCGCGGCACTAGTCGACTCGAGTCTCGACGGCTGGCTCACAGCCGGCCGCTTCACCAAGACTTTCGAGCGCGCACTCGCAAAGTACGTCGGCGCGCGTTCTGCTCTCTTCGTCAACAGCGGTTCTAGCGCCAACCTGATTGCTCTCAGCGCACTGACGAGCCCGAAACTGCACAAGCGTGCGCTGAAGCCGGGTGACGAAGTGCTCACCGTCGCAATGGGCTTCCCAACAACGGTGAATCCGATCTTCCAGAACGGCTTGAAGCCGGTCGTCGTAGACGTCGAGCTGGCTACCTACGACGCAATCTCGTCGCGACTTCGCGAAGCAGTCGGGCCGAAGACGCGAGCCATCATGATGGCGCACACGCTCGGAAACCCCTTTGATCTCAAGACGGTCCAGGAGCTCTGCGCGGAGCACGGGCTATGGCTGATCGAAGACTCCTGCGATGCACTGGGCTCCACTTATGACGGTCAGCGCACCGGAAGCTTCGGCGACACCGCGACCGCGAGCTTCTACCCCGCGCACCACATCACCACTGGTGAGGGCGGTGCGGTCTTCGTGAAGTCACCCCTCGTGCGCAAGCAAGTTGAGTCCTTCCGCGATTGGGGTCGCGACTGCTACTGCGAGACTGGTCACGACGATACGTGTCACAAGCGCTTCCAATGGCAACTGGGCGATCTTCCGCTCGGCTACGACCACAAGTACATCTACAGCCATGTTGGGTACAACCTGAAGGCGACCGACATGCAGGCCGCACTCGGTGCCTCGCAGCTCGACAAGCTCGACGGTTTCGTAGCCAAGCGCAAAGCCAACTTCAAGCATCTGTCCAAGCGTCTCAAGGGCACCGAGGGCCTGATCCTTCCCAAGGCGACCAAGAACTCCGATCCCTCCTGGTTCGGGTTCCCCATCACCTTGGATCCCGAACTACCCGTCAACCGAGAGAATCTCCTGCGATTCCTCGACTCGCGCCTGATCGGCACTCGACTCATGTTCGCGGGCAACATCATGCGCCAGCCCGCCTATCGCAATCTTGACTTCAGGGTTGTCGGCGATCTCACCAACACCGACATCATCATGAAGCGGACTTTTTGGGTGGGCGTTTTCCCCGGGCTCACTGCACCGATGCTCGATTACATCGCAGACTCCATCCTGGAGTTCATCACCGATCCAAAGAACCGAACCGGCGCCTGAGCCATGCGCTACCTCGTCACCGGACACACAGGCTTCAAGGGTGCCTGGCTGACGCTCATGCTTGTCGAGCGGGGTCACGAGGTGTGCGGGCTCTCGCTTGATCCAGAAACCGGATCGCTTTTCGAGGTCGCTCGTCTCGGTGAGCTCATGGAACTCGATATTCGTGGCGATATTCGCGACGCGTCCGTCGTGCGAGATGCCGTCGCCACGGCGAATCCTGATGTCGTCATTCACATGGCAGCACAGCCTCTGGTGCGAGAGTCGTATGCCGACCCTCGCTGGACAATGGAAACGAACGTGATGGGCACGTTTAACGTGCTTGAAGCAGTTCAGTCCGCAAGCCAGGCAAGTGCGCAATTGATCATCACCACCGACAAGGTGTACCGGAACGTCAATCAGGAATTCGGCTACATAGAAGACGACGCCCTCGGCGGGCATGACCCCTACAGCGCGTCGAAGGCCATGGCTGACCTCCTGACTCAGTCGTGGGTCGCGAGCTTCGACACCTGCCCCACCGCCATTGCTCGAGCCGGCAACGTGATCGGCGGCGGCGACGTGAGCACTGACAGGCTGATGCCCGATCTCCTTCGTTCCTTTGCCACCGGGCAGCCGGCCATCCTTCGCGCGCCCGAGGCCGTGCGCCCATGGCAGCACGTGCTCGACTGCCTGAACGGCTACCTACTTCTCGTCGATGGAATTCTGGAGCGAGGTCTCGGGGGTTCGTGGAACTTCGGTCCTGACGACTCGAGCATGGTGAGCGTCGGGCAGGTTGCTGACATAACTGCCTCCCTCTGGGGAGACCGGGCCTCATGGTCATGCCCGCCAGGTGAGCATCCGCATGAGGCACACCTGCTCACGTTGGATGCCTCGAGGGCGCGGGGTGAGCTGGGATGGGCCGACAGGCTGAGCCTGGAGCAAAGCATCGCCTGGACTGTCGAATGGGAGCGCAAGCGGCTCGCGGGGGCTGACCCTCGTAGCATCACTATTGAGCAAATACGCCATTTCGCAGTCGATCTCTGATCGCGACCCAGGGTCGGACCCAGGGTTGACGAGATCACCCACGGCTAGAATCACCACGTCAGTCAACTTCGCTTCACCACCAGGCCTCGGGAGTACGCAGCCATCATGAGCACTGATGCCTCCTTCGAGGATGTTCCAGCAGAGCTCGATCCCGTCACCGGAGTTCCCCTGCGTAAGGGCAGGCGAGATCGCAACATCGTGGAATCTGTTCGGGCAGCGCTGTCACTGCTCACGAAGCGAGATCGGCGCCTCTTCGCCTTGGCGAGCATGGTGTCGATGAGCCTGGGCGCACTCGACCTCATCGGCGTCGCCCTGATCGGAATGGTTGGAGCAGTCGCCGTTTCCGGTATCGATCCAAACTCATTGCCTGAGATCGTCACCAATGTCCTGGACTTCTTCGGGCTCGAGAATCTCACGGCATCGCAACTCGTGGGAGTCTTCGCCGCCGCTGCCGTGATCCTGCTGCTTTTCAAGACCCTCGTGTCTGCCCTGCTCACGCGCCGTATGTTCAAGTTCCTCGCGAATCGACAGGCTGACGTGGCCGCACGGCTCGCCCAAACGATCTTGAGCAAGCAACTTCTCGATGTCCAGAAGTGGAGCACTGCAGAGGTGCTCTACGCCCTAACTGGTGGAGTCTCCGCAGCAGTGACAAGCCTGCTCGGCGCTGCACTCATCATCGTGACCGAGCTCTTCCTCTTCACCATCATGGCGCTCGGGCTTCTTGTCATCGATCCGCTCCTGACGATCGGAGCGGCTCTCTACTTCGCCTTGATCGTCTACATCCTTCAGGTCTGGCTCGGCAAGGTGTCCTCGCGAAATGCCTCCATCCAGGCAGAGCGAGGCATGTCAACAATGACCACCGTTTCCGAGGCTCTGACTACGTATCGCGAGACCACCGTTCTCAACCGTCGCGAGTTCTATGTCGATCGATTCGATCGGCAAGTTCGCGACTCAGCTCAAGCCTCCGCGCTGAACGCGTACTACGCGGAGATCCCGAAGTACGTTCTCGAAACCGCATTGGTCATCGGCGGGTTCGCACTCGCCCTCATCCAGTTTCTGACCAAGGATCTCTCTGCTGCTGCCGCAACCGTGGCCGTCTTCCTCGCCGCCGGATTCCGGATCGTTCCCGCACTTCTGCGACTGCAAGGCGCAGGAATCGTCATCCGCTCAGCGACCGCAGCTGCCCGCAAGACATTCGAGCTCGCCTACTGGTTCAAGCTGACCGACGGAACCGGCGAGGTACCGCGCCGCATCTCTGAGGCCGACGCGCGCGCGATAAGGGAGCGACTTGTTCGCGGTCACGAGGACTTCGAGGCAACTGTCGAGGTCTCGCATGTCACGGTCACCTATCCCACTGCGAACCGACCTGCCGTCATCGATGCCTCGCTTACCGTCGAGCCCGGAACCTCGCTCGCCCTCGTCGGAAGCACTGGCGCAGGCAAGTCGACCCTCGCGGATCTGCTGCTCGGGGTTATCGACGCCGACTCCGGCACTGTCACGATCAGTGGAGTAACTCCTCGACAAGCAGTCGAGCGCTGGCCGGGCGCGATCGCCTACGTCCCGCAGCTTGTCGGGCTTACCGAAGGCACGATCCGCGAGAACGTGGCCCTCGGCCTGCCAATCCTCGCCATTGACGATGACATGGTCTGGGAGGCACTCGAACGAGCGCACCTTGCTGACTTCCTCCGCCAGACTCGTGAAGGCCTCGATACCGTCGTCGGTGAACGTGGCGTGCGACTCAGTGGCGGTCAACGCCAGCGCCTCGGCATCGCGCGTGCTCTCTACACGCGCCCTCGCCTACTCGTTCTGGACGAAGCAACAAGCGCCCTGGACGCCGAGACCGAGCAGGCCATCACGGAAACATTGCAGGAACTTGAGGGTGAGGTCACGACAGTAACCATCGCCCACCGCCTAGCCACCATCCGTTTCGCCGACCAGGTGCTCTTCCTGCGCGACGGAATCATCGAGGCACGAGGGTCCTTCGACGAGGTGCGCAGCTCGACACCTGACTTCGATCGTCAGGCGCAGCTACTCGGCCTCTAGCAATCTTTGGATGGTGGCTCGAGACACCAAGTTTTCGGATAAGGCCCAAGTCGATTCAGACCGCTTTCATAAACACGAATCCCAAGGACAAATGCTGGCGGCTATCCCGGGAGCCAGGAGAGCAGCCGCATCGCGAGAGGAGTTCCGAGGGAGCTCCATGCCGAGACTGCTGCCGGGGTTATCAAGAATACGACTGCGTACAGCCCCACGTACCTTTGGGAATTTGCGGAGTCCGAAGTAACGCGACGCGAGATGAAAACCACAAGGACGAGGGCAATTGGCATCGACACCATGGCGAAGACTCGGACGCCGTCCAAGGTGACAATCGTGGCCAATGCGGGAACTACGACCATGCCAATGAGCAGGAGAATGCGAATTCTCCACGACCGCGAAAGCACCAGCGTGACGAGAACTAACAGCCACACCACGCCGTACCAGCCCCAAACATTGTAGGGAAGATCCCTCACGAATTGCAGGATGCTGGTCTTTAGGTTCTCGGTAAGCAGCGTTAAGCGAGATTCCTGGATTTCGCTCCTACTCATCCACAAAGTTACGAAAAACATCATCGCCAGAGACGATCCAAGAAGCGCATAAGCCTTGGTCCGAAATCCGTTCAAAGGTGGAGCGAGAGTAACGAGGATGAGTGCAAGAGACCCCACGAGCATCTGTTCTGGATTCGAAGAGGCTGCAACCAACGCACCAATGATCCAAAGAGCTCGGCCCTTTGCAAGTGCCCAGAGCGAGAGCCCGAAAAGCACGAAGCAGTCATACGAACCTAGCCATATGAATTGAGTTGACAATGCAGAAATCGATACGAAGAACAACGCAGCTGCGGCGGCTATGGCTCGGTCTGTCTTGCGAAGAAGGAAATAGACGGTGGTTAGGCAAGCGCCTAGGACCGCCGCGCAAACGAGAAGCCATTCAATAGCCGTATTTACTCCAAGCAAGTGACCAAAAGAAATAGGCCCGATGCTCGCACTTACATATGAATGGTAGTCAGGAAACAACTGAATGATTGGTAGGTAGTTCTTCTCGATTCCGAGCAAAGAAGTACGAATCCCAGTCTTCATTAATACGATGAAGAAGCCAAACCCTAGAATCCAGATCGGACTTCTCGCGAGCAGCCAACTGCCGAAACCACGCAGTCTGTTATCGAGTTCACCGAGGGAAATTTCGCTGGAGCTTTTGTCATCGAGTCTGCTAGCCACCTTGTCGCTCCCTTGTCGTAAAACACCCGTATTACCGAACGTGCGAGCGAGATCCTATGGGATCGAAGACGCCCAATATTTGCCTGTGCGTTTAGAACTGGCGGCGGCTCTCGAACGCCTTGATTCAAACTGATCACAACGAGAGCCACTGGACATTCCCCCTCCCGGACATATCGCGGGATCAGGCGGAGTGTTGATGAGTAATCTGGGAGAGGCAGGGGTCGATGGAGTGCGGCAACCGTGGGTGCCGAAATCCTCCAATCGGAGGAGCGCTTCGAGCGTCTCCTAGGCAGCCGCGGCGCGCGATGCGAGGTCAACCTTTCACCCAGGCCCTTGGCTTTACGCCCCACTGAGCCCGAGTAGTGCAGACTGGCACGGTGATCAGCCTGGTAGTCATCGTCGGGGTCATCCTCGTCCAGATGATGACAGGCTCAGTCTGGTGGCTGGCTGCAAGAACAGGTCCTCGCATCTCGGGATACGAAGTCCTCGGAATGGGCCTAGCCCTCGGCACCTTCGCCTCCATGATCAGCTCGATGCTGCTCGCGCAGACTTCGATTGCTTCCGTCGGCTGGCTGATACCCACAGCGGTGACGGTTCCTTGTGTCTTGTTCTTCCGTCGGTCCGACCGCTTCGACCTCTCGCGAGTGATGGTTCCACGTGCACAGTCCTGGGCGGTGCTGATCACCTTGATCACTGGCTTCATTGCAGTTGCCGTGAACTGGAGCCGGGTGCCGCTGAATGCTCCGACCACCACATCGTTCGCTGACCTTTACTTCTTCGAGGCGATCTCTCGCGGTCTTGCCGAATTTGGGCCGAGCCAAAGCATCCTGATGGACGGCGGCGCACTCCGGTATCACTGGTTCACGTACGCCTGGAGCGGTGAACTATCGCAGATCTCGCAGGCTGAGCCCTTCTTGGTCCTCACTCGCGTGCTACCGCTCGTGACCTTGCTCGGCGTGACGCTTCTGGCGGCATCGTGGGCAGGCAATATTTCAAAAATTCGATGGGTCCCGTTGCTCGCGGGACTGCTGATTGTGGTCGGCGGGTATTCGGGAGCTCTATACGGATCGATCCTCAACTTCGATTCTCCCTCACAGTCGTTCACGACGATGTGGCTTCTTGCGTTCGCCATGGCCTTTCTCCTGGCCATTCGCGCCAAGGGAAATTCGCTGACGACATCTGTAGTTCTCGCGCTGCTTGCTTCGGCACTCACCGGCGGCAAGATCAGCCACGCGATGGTCGCAGTCGGCGGGGTCGTGCTCGTCACACTCGTGTTGATTGTTCGGCGCGACCCGCTGTGGCGGCGAAGTCTCATGCTCTCGCTTGTCTCTGGCGTGAGCATGCTCATCACGTACATCATCGTGCTCGCCGGGGTCGCGGTGAATCGCAATCTCACTGAAGAAATCGCGGTCAAGGCTTCGACATGGCAGGGCCTTGATCCGATTGCCGGCCGACTCGGGGTAGCCCTCGGCACGATCGCACTTCTCGCCGCCATTCTTGCTCGCGTGGCAGGCATGCTGTGGCCGCGAGCGAGTGCTCGGCCGATCATCAATGATTGGTGGTTCGCACTGGGTGGTCTCGTGGTTGGTGTAGCCGCAATGCTCGCGCTCAGCGAGGGAGTCAACGAACTGTGGTTCATCCTGGCTGCAAGCGCACCCGCTGCTGTGCTCTCCGCACGAGGAGTCGGCACGGCCGCATCATGGCTCACGCACTCTTACCCTCAACTCGCCTCGAGGAGACGTGCTTCGCTGCTACTCGTAGCCGTACCGGGATCACTGGCATGCCTAGGCCTGAGCCGAAACTGGTCGGAGCATCAGGCATTGCTCAACTGGCTCTCTCCTATCTCCATCTGGGTACTGATTCCCGTGACATCAGTGCTCGTCGCATGGCTGGCCTTCGGCAGAGGTCACTTGATTCGAACGTGCGCTGTTCTGACGATCTGCGCGCTTCCGCTGTCGTCAATTCTGACTCGACCCGCAACTTTGTGGACATCGCAGCGCACGATCACCACCGAGGCGGGGGTGATCACACCGACCAGCGGGTCTGGTGTCAGCGGGTCTGGTGTCAGCGCATCTGCATCGTCGATAGGTGACACGGAGCAACCGCCCGAGTCCATGCCGGCGCTCTCTGATCAGACGACGCCAACAACAACGTCGGACACCGACATCTATGCCGCACAACGCGCCGCTGCAGAGTGGGTTGAAGCTCATACGTCCGCTGACGCGGTCATCGCCACTACTGACCCTTTGTCTGCACTCGTACCGGCATTGACCGGGCGCCAGATGTTCATCGCCGGCAATAGGTATCAGGAAGGGCTGGGGGCAGAGGAGAACATCGACACTGTACGGGCGAGAAGCGAAGCGTCCATTGCACTGGCGGCTGGCCCGGAACCGCGGGCGTTATCGCTCCTGTGTTCAGCAGGAGGGCGCTGGGTGTGGAATGCAGGTGGAGTCTCTGCGAAGTGGCAGGCCGCGGCAGACGTCGTCTACTCGAATGACCAGGTGAGCATTCTCAAGCTGCGACCGGGGGCGTGCCCCGCTTAGTAGGCACTTTGCTGTGAGCCCACGCCATCACTCGCTTCTCCAAGACATTCCATGAGACAAAGCCTGCGGCCCAGGAGATGGCGACTGTGAGTGCAAAGATTGCTACCAGTACGGCGACATTCTGAATCGCCGTAGTCGTGCCATCACTAGGCAGGCTCGACGAGGTGTAACGCGCCTGGATCCACTTGAGAACCCAGAAGTGGAAGAAGTACATGAAATACGAATATCGCCCGACACTCCGCAATGCGGGGCCAACGACCGGGATCGCATTTCCTGCCACGGCGATCGCAATGGCAACGACCACGTAACCGAGAACGAAGTAGCCCGGCGTGTCTTGAGCGTAGGTAGTGAGCATTCCCATCAGCAGCGCAATCGCGATGAAGACCGCGCTCCACGAACGTGGGCGAATGATGCTGCTCACCCCGGAGGTTCGCCACCTATGGAAGACGACGAAGGCCGCGCCGCCGAGCAGGAAGAACGGCCACGAATTGAAGATAGCGAGGCGCAGCCATGCATCCACGATCCCCTGCACGAGCGACTCGTCTGCAGCCTTGGCTGCAATCGCCCGAGCCACGAAGGCGCTCGCAAAGCCGGCGATCACTGTCAGAGCAAGAAAACTTGCTCCCCGACGACGGAACATAGAAAACAACAGGTAGTGGCCCATCTCCTGCTGAATGGTCAGACCTCCCAGCGGAATGGAGACCAGGACCGCTGACAGCCAACCTAAGAAGCCGGCTCCCAGGACGAATGACAGCCAACCGGGCAACCCTGCGTCCGGAATGCCGTTCACCAGATACGCGACCGCCAGGAAGATCAGCCACAGCGGCCAGATCCGCGCGATTCGTCG